>CAZPRL010000068.1:0-4498 GCA_964589385.1 uncultured Candidatus Saccharibacteria bacterium
ATCCGGAGCAGTTCGGAGTATTGGTGGCAGATAATGAAGGCAATTTAGTTACGGCAGTAGAAAAGCCAAAAGACTTCGTATCCGATTTGGTATGGACGGGCGCGATGGTCATGGATGAAACGTTTTTCGAAGTAAAGACGGAGCCATCCGCGAGAGGGGAATATGAAACGCCGGATGTGTGGATGAAGCTCATTGCGCAAGGCAAGAAAATCAAGATTGTGGAATGCAAATACTGGTTTCCGGTGAACGACAAACCGCAGCTGGACGCGGCAGAGGCGAAGATGAAGGAACTCGGTCTGGCCTAACCTCATCCCCAACCCTTCTCCTTCGTAAGGAGAAGGGAGTCGCGGACGTTTCCTCTCCTTACGAAGGAGAGGCTAGGTGAGGTTCGTATCGCGTCATTCCCGCGCATGCGGGAATCCACGTCTTTCGCCGTATCCTGGCACTCTATTGCCACTTTTTCAGAAACAGTTGACAGAACATATGTTTTAGGTGTATAATTATAAGTTAGTGAATGATCTTCGAAAATTCAGAAGTAGAGGAGAAAGAAATGAAATTCCCTGTGTGGATGACCGTCGAAATCGGCGGAGTCTCCAAAAAAGAGCTCGTCGCTCTTGAAGAGGGATTCGTCGTTGTTAGTAATTGGGCGAGAGATGTAATCAAGCAAGACGCTTTTACGGTTTCGCCCATCAAGCGAACGCTCCGGCTTGCCTGCTGCGAAGTCCGAGACCTCGGCTTCACAGAGGATCCGACATTCGCTCAACTGCAGGAATGCTTGAGTGCATTTAGCGGAGAGCTGTGCCCCGCCGAAGTCGGTCCGCACTTGAGACGGCAGCTCAAAGACCAGAAGAAAGGAGTTATGTTCTGGCTGATCATGAAACAAATAGCGGATTCCGACGGCAGTCCGAGCGTGTTCAGACTGTGTCGGGGTGATGGTGGCTTCGGGGTGTTGGATGGGATTTATGCCCATTCTGCTTCTAAGTGGCATCTTGGCCGTGTGGTCGTATTCGTTCTACCAGACGAGCCCTCAAACCCTTAGCGCCTTGGATCTTTTAAATTCTTTGCTCTTCGTATTTAGCCCTTTCGTTCTCCTTTGAACGACTGGGCTTTTTTCTTATCCGCGGCCTACGCTGTGGTATACAAACCCTTTCTTTTCCATCTCTTTCGGATCAAACATATTTCTGCCATCGATGACAATCGGATTTGCGAGCGTTTCTCGCACCATGTCCCAGTCCGGCTCTTTGAATTCGTCCCAGTCGGTTACGATAACCAGCGCATCTGCGCCTTTGAGCGCTTCTTCTTTGGATGACATATAGGTAACTTTATCGCCGAGCACTTCTTTCGCCGTATGCCGCGCCTCCGGATCATATGCCTGTATCTTTGCGCCGTCTTTATGGAGCTGTTCTATAATCGTAATAGATGGAGCGTTTCGCATGTCGTCCGTGTTCGGTTTGAATGCAAGCCCCCACATGGCAATCGTCTTGCCTTTGGTGACCCAGAGCGCCTGTTCGATTTTCTGGATAAAGAGCTCGCGCATCTCGCTGTTGATTTTCTCCACTTCCTTCAAAATGTCGAATTTGTATCCCAAGTCTTCCGCAATCGTAATAAATGCCGATACGTCTTTCGGGAAACAGGAGCCTCCGTATCCGATGCCTGCTTGCAGGAACGATTTTCCGATTCGCTTGTCGAGTCCCATGCCGTAGGTTACCTGGTCGATGTTTGCGTCTGAAAGTTCGCAGATTCTTGCGAGCGCATTTGCGAAAGAAATCTTCATTGCGAGAAATGAATTGCTTGCGTGCTTGATAAGCTCCGCGCTTGCAATATTTGTTTCGATGAACGGCGCGTCTACCGGTTCGTAAATTTCCCGCATGATTTTTGCCGCGCGTTCGTTTTCCACTCCGACTACGATTCTGTCCGGTTTCATGAAATCTTCAATTGCGGATCCTTCCCGCAAGAATTCCGGATTGCTTACGACATCGAAGTCGATGTTGTGCTTGTTGTATTGCTTGATAGTCTGGAGCACGCGCTCGCCTGTTTTTACCGGTACGGTGCTTTTGTCTACGACTACTTTATACGAGTCCGCCACTTCTGCGATTTCTCGCGCTGCTCCCGCAACGTACGACAAGTCTGCTCGGCCGTTTTCCTGCGGAGGAGTGTTTACCGCGATAAAAATCACATCGGATTCCTTCACTGCCTTTGCAAGGCTGGTGGTGAACGAAAGGCGTCCTGCCTTTACATTCTTTTTTACCAAATCTTCTAGGCCGGGTTCATAAATGGGAATGTGTCCGTCTTTGAGCTTGGCAATTTTTGCTTCGTTGTTATCCACAAGGATTACCTTATGGCCTATTTCTGCAAGGCATGTTCCGGATACAAGCCCGACATATCCCGCTCCGATAAATGCTAGTGAATGTGATGTATGTGACATAGGCTCTTTATACATAACTTTGGTATACTTTGTCTATGTTATTTCATGCGTTGTTTGAAATGCACGCGCAGCGCAAGCTGCAAGCATACTTTGCTTCAGTCGTGATCTTTTCTTTTGCGTTGTCGCTCATTACTATTTTTGAGCCCATCTTTTTCTACCAGCAGGGATTCCCCATTTGGGGCATCGCGCTATACTACGCGCTGCACTACAGCTTGTATATTATCCTTTTGCCCTTGGGGGGAAAATTGGTAGCTCTCTTGGGGCTTGAAAGATCTATTGCAGCATCGCTGCCGTGGATCGTGCTGTATTTTATAACGCTTGCTTCTATTGTGAAGTATCCATATATGATCGTATGCGCGCTCATACTCCTTACGATACATAAATCTCTCTATTGGCCGCCCGCATATGCAATTTTCTCCCGCTCTGCAGATGGAGGAAATCGCGGCACGGAGATTTCATGGCTCAATGTATTTCGCTATGGATCGGGCATTCTTGGGCCCGTGACGGGAGGATTCATTGCGGGTATATGGGGATTTCCCACGCTCTTTTTCTCCGGCGCCGCTCTTGTTCTCGTATCAGGCATTCCATTGCTTCGCATATCCCAAGCATACCGGGGCACTGCCTTTTCCTATATGAGCCCATGGAAGATGATGCGCCATATTGAATATCGCAAAACTTTTCTCTCCACGCTTGGCTGGGGAGAAAACTTAATCGATATCATTTTCTGGCCGCTGTATCTCTATATTATTTTGGATAACGTGGAGTCTTTGGGTATTTATTTGTCCGTCTCGCTTGTGGTTATGGCGATCGGAAGCTTTTTTATCGGCGATATTGCCGAGCGGTATTCGAAAGATCGGGTATTGCGCGCATATCTGCCATTTATGGTTATCGGATATGCGCTTCGCATATTCAGCACGACTGGGCTGCGCGTAGTGCTGATTGATTCTCTTGCCCGACTTTCATTTGCAGGGGTTACGATACCGATGATGTACAAGATGTATTCTCAAGCCAAGCGCACGCATTCGCTGGAATTTGCAGTGGCATTTGAATTAGTTCTTGCGATTTCAAAGGCTGTTCTTGCATTTGCAATAGTTGCGCTCTTCTTGTTTTTGCCGATGCATGCCGCATTTATCGGCACGTTTATTCTTGGAGGCCTGGTCGCCTTGTTGTACGGGTTGTTGTAGGAGGAGCAAGTTTTAAATTTTAATAATATCTTTTTCTAGCCGAATTAGCTTATCTGTCTTTAACGATTCTAGTATTTCTTTTGGACTATAGTCTCGTTCGTCTTGGCGGAGCAAGTCTTCTAAAAAATCTGTGGCAAATGATACTGGTATCTTTTGATCGGGTTGCGCTAACAGATGGCGCAAGAGTTTTGCTCTATATGATCTAAATGATCCGGTGAACGTGCTCTGCTTTGCATAATGGCGGCTGTTTCGATTGATTTTCTTATCTTTTAGCTCCATTGCTCCGTAATCAAACAGCGCGAAGTGCCACCCTCGCGGATCTTCTTGCCATATTGCCTTTTGCGCAATTGGCATAATGTCTGTATCGGAAATATCTCTCTTGCCCGGAAAGAAAAAATGCAGATAGACGCGCCGGATATTCGTATCGATAAACGCTTCGCTGTTTTGAAACGCAAAGCACGAAATGGCGCCTGCCGTATATGGCCCGATGCCGGGCAGAGTTTTAAGAGTTAGAACGTCTTTGGGAAATTTTCCGCTAAAGTCCTTTTCAATTGCCTTGCATGCTTCTTTTAAAAATCGCGCACGGCGCCAGTACCCCAGGCCGGACCAGATGGAGAGCAGCTGACTGTCTTTTGAGTTTGCAAGCGCTTTGCTTGTCGGAAATGCACTCAAGAATTCTTTGTATTTGGGAATGACGCGGGAAACTTGGGTCTGCTGGAGCATGATTTCAGATACCATGATGCGGTACGGGTTTTTTGTATTGCGCCATGGCAAAGAACGTTTGTTATCTTTGTACCAAGACAGAATCGTCTTTTGGAATTTCGCGATCGTCATATGTGCCGCGGGAGAGAATCGAACTCTCATGATCGTATGATCGCGGGATTTTGAG
>CAZPRL010000069.1:0-4414 GCA_964589385.1 uncultured Candidatus Saccharibacteria bacterium
AGGATGGCAATTGGAATTTACGCCAATGCAGTCGCAAATGATGGAGCAAATGCGTTAGCAAATGCTGCCTTCACGCGATTTGTGAAGTTTGCACGTAACCAGTGAATTGAAGAGATTTATGTGGGCTCAATTCAGCACACAACACGCTGATAGTTGGAAGGAACATCTGTTCGAGGCCTAGCATGCCCGTACTATCCTTATATCAGTAAATACGTATTTTGTCAACATTTTCTTAAAACCAGTTTTTTGGGGTGTTTTCAAGCTATTGAACCGATGACACAACATTGACCTTTCGACAATTGAGCCTTACCTTAGGCATAGGAACAAAACCAACACGGAATGGTCTTTTTACAAAGGAATATGTCATGTTGTATCGCATGTCCGTAACAGGAATGATTATTGCCATTGCTTGCGCGGCCGTATTCCCATTCATCCATGAGGATCACATCAACAACGAGTTCAGCCAAGCTCCTGAACAGGAAGAAAGAATCGAAAACATCACGCAAATTTTCTTGCACGAGCCGGGCGTGTATACCATTCATGTATACGCCCCCGAAACAAAATCTGCTACATCGGATTATCTTCACAATAAATATACGCCCGTCGAATTTGTCTACGACGCACCAGATGGCAAGCTTGCGTGGCTTGTTATCTCATATCGAACGTACAATGAAGATAGAAGGAATAAAAAGCTCACATTCCACATTCACCCAAATGAAAAACTTCTCGGCGCAGGATGGGACCACGGCAAAGGCGGCCGCGGACGAACGAATGTTATTGAGTAATCGAGCTCATCAATCCGCATATTTTCCCCAGACCCCCTGCATTGCAGCGGGTCTTTTTCTTTACTCTTTCCCCCGTATCAGCCGATCTACGTCTCGCTTTACGTCGCGCTCTTTGCGCTTTTCTTTTTTGTTATACTGCTTCTTTCCTTTCGCAAGCGCGACTTCTATTTTTATATTCGGCCCTTTTGCATATGCCCGGACCGGCACGACCGTAAGTCCCGCTTCGACTATTCTCCCAAGAAGATATTTTACTTCCGATGCATTGAGTAAAAGCTTGCGCGAACGGACGGGATCGTACGATGCCGGAGTGTTGCTTGCCTGCCATGGCGGAATTGTGGCATTGGTCAGATACGCCTCGCCGTTGTGCATCGTAACAAACGCGCCTTTTAGGCTCATGTGGCCCGCGCGGACAGACTTTACTTCCGTTCCAAGCAACACAATGCCGACTTCGAACATTTCCAGAAGTTCGAAATCAAAGCCCGCGCGCTTGTTGTATGCATAATCTTTCATATTTTCATGGTACGGGTAATCCACAATTTATTCCATTGACCGTTGTTTTTTCAATGGGCATACTGGGAAAGTTGTTGTTCGTTCGACCCTTCGCATAACGGAGCAAATCATGAGCAAAGAAAACGTGACGGATCATGCAGAAAGCCCAACAGCTCCTCCAAAAGAACCGGCCTTCTGCCCTCCCTCAATCCCCACTCAAGAACCCGTCCAGGACTGGCTCGACGAAGCGCGCAATGGCAGAAACGCAGACGGAACTAGAAATGGCTGGAGACTATTGGATTAAACAGCTCATGGCCAACAATACCGAGAAGCCCAGTGGATATACCGCTGGGCTTGTTTTTTCCCTCTATTTGGCATACTATAGCCCGTATGCCAAGTCGAAGACGAAGATACCGCCATCGCCCAAAGGTAGAGGTAAAAAAGCCTCCCGCGAATGAAGAAATTACCGCACCGGAAGTGCGGCTTATCGGCATTGACGGAGAACAGCTCGGCGTGCTTACAATCGAAGACGCAGTAGCCAAGGCGCAAGCAGAGGGCTCCGACCTTGTTATAGTGGCAGAAAAAGCAAACCCCCCCGTGGTGCGCATCATGGATCTCGGCAAGCACTTGTATGAAAAACGCAAAAAAGACGCGAAGCAAAAGGCAAAAACCAAAGGCAAAGACATTAAAGGTATCCGAATCGGACTAAAAACAGACGAACATGACTGGAACCTGCGCTTGACCCATGCCGGAGAGTTTCTTACAGAAGGACATAAGGTAAAGGTAGAAATCCGCCTCCGCGGACGAGAGAAACAGCGCTTCGATCTTGCCGAACAGAAGCTGCGAGACTTTATTGCAGGCGTTCCGGGCGGAGCGCGCGCCGAGGACGGATTCGGCCGATCCCAGCACGGACTAACGGTATTATTGACGAAAATCAAGTAAGCCCCTAGAATAGAAGCTTATGAAGCAAAAAACGAAGAAAGCTGCAAAAAAGCGATTTTTCTTTTCCTCAACAGGAAAGGTACAGCGCCGAACTACCAAGCAAGCCCATTTCAATGGACTGGACACCGGCAAAGAAACTCGCCGCAAGCATTCAGATAAAGTCATTCACAAGAGCGACGAAGGGCGCATCAAGCGCCTCATTCCCTACGCATAATACCTAACACCCTATGCCACGAGCACCACGAAGCATTCCAAAACGAAAGCGCCACAAGAAGTGGATCAAGCGCGCAAAAGGCTACCGAGGCCGAAGAAGCAAAATTTTCAAGCTTGCAAAAGAAGCTGTCTTAAAGGCTGGCCGATACGCATACCGCGACCGAAGAAAGAAAAAAACGGTATTCCGATCAGAGTGGCAAATGCACATCAATGCCGCAGTTCGCCCGCTCGGCATGACGTACTCTACGTTTATTCATGCACTCAGAAAAAATAACGTTATTCTTGACCGCAAAGTGATGTCCGAACTTGCAGAACAAGAACCCGAAGTATTTGCAAAAATCGTCGAAAAAGTTAAAGGGTAATGAAAGTAATCGTTACCGGCGGAGCGGGATTTATCGGCAGCCATCTCATTGACCGCTTGCTTGAACGCGGAGATGTTGTCGTATGCGTAGATAATTATTTTACCGGGCAAAAACAGAATATTGAGCGCCATCTGAATAACCCGAATTTTTCCGTTATCGAACATGATATCGTCAAACCCTTGGAAGGAATCGACGCGGATCAGATTTATAACCTCGCCTGTCCTGCGTCCCCCATTCATTATCAGTACAATCCGATTAAGACCGTAAAGACTTCCACCATCGGCATGATCAACATGCTTGGGCTCGCAAAGCGCTGCAATGCGAGAATCCTGCAGGCATCCACATCGGAAATATATGGCGACCCTCATGTGCATCCGCAAGTGGAGTCGTATTGGGGCAACGTAAATACGATTGGACCAAGAAGCTGCTACGACGAAGGCAAGCGAGTAGCGGAAACATTATGCATGGATTATCACCGAGAGCATAATGTGGACATTCGAATTATCCGCATTTTTAATACGTACGGACCCCGCATGCATCCGCAAGACGGCCGAGTAGTAAGCAACTTTATCGTGCAAGCGCTCGCAAATAAGCCGATTACTATCTATGGTGAAGGAAAACAAACGCGATCATTTTGCTATGTTGACGATCTCGTATCCGGAATGATCACTATGATGGATCAGGAAGGATTTATCGGTCCCGTAAACCTTGGAAACCCAAAAGAGTTTTCCATGAAGGAGCTCGCGGAAATCGTATCGTCGCTTACGGGCAGTACATCTGCAATCGAATACAAAGACCTTCCGCAAGACGATCCGAAGCAGCGCCAGCCGGATATATCTCTCGCAAAAGAAAAGCTGAATTGGCAGCCCGGCATTGAACTGAAAGAAGGCCTGGAAAAGACAATCGAATACTTCCGATCTATCTAACGCAATCCGGACCGGGCGGCAGGAATTGCGCGGGAGCGGAGGCGAGAATCTTCCCTGTTTGAGTTTCAACAAGCTCAAAACGCGCAGAATCAAGAGGCGACGTACAGGGAATCGTAATCCGCTTCAATCCGGATAGGAGCGTCCCTGCCCCGAAGGGTACTGCCCCTTGTTTCGTAATAAGGCGGACATCAATAGCGCGATCCTCCATACTGCCATACCCCTCCCAGCGAATTGAGACCGGAACGCCAAGCAGAAGCGGACTTGGTACAAGGAGCGATATTGCCCTATCGGAACCATCCGTCCGAATTTCCACATATCCGAATCGGTCCACAAGAACGCCGATGCCTGTCAATGAAAATATAGCGAATGCGGCGAGTGCGATTTGTAGATTACGGGTCATCTTATGATTTTATTGCATGAACAATGGCTCGATACACCCTATTCTGATTGAGCCAAGGGGCGTTCGCATTCCATGGAGATTCTTCCGCTTGCACTGCAATCTGGAGAGCGCGCAAAGCAGGATCTTCCGGCATATGCGGCGAAGCTAAAAATTTTCCGTCTTTGCGGTGCACGATGTAGAACTCTCGCTTCACCGTCCACATGACGAGCGTAGAGAGCGCCGGCAAAAGAACAAGCACTGCATACAGCCCATATCCGGTCGTGAGCATTAAATCAAACAGTCCATGGAGAATCCATT
>CAZPRL010000070.1:0-4267 GCA_964589385.1 uncultured Candidatus Saccharibacteria bacterium
TGGGATCTGTGTGGAGCATTGCTGCACCCCTTGTATAAAGGTAGTGTCGAGGATAGTATCTTTTGCACATTCGATTTTGCGCCCAAGGGCAATGGCGAGCGGGTGATTCGGCGATGAGAATGCCTGAGCGCTCTCGAGCCAGCTTTCCGCCCATACTATAAGCTCCGTCTGTTTTTCCGGGCTGAGCTTTCGAATATGTTTTATGTCTTCTGCAATCTCCGCCAGCTTAATGGGAAGGACGAAGTCTTGGTGCTGAGAGTCGCCCATTAGTTTTCGTCGAAGATGTTCTGTGCTCAAGTAGTAGTACCTATCGATGGATTGGCATTTGTCGATGTGGTCCATTGCCAGGAATCCAAAAGAAGAAAATATGTCCTGATACGAAACAAGTTTTCTTCGGTGTGCGTCGCGCAAAAAGCCGGCTACGATAACCGACGTCGGCTCATGTGCAAATTCAAGCGCGAAGCCAATCCGCAGAGAGCGCATGATCAGATCTTTTTCCTGAAGCTTCTCCCATACGAGGCTGGTTGCAGCTTGGATTGCTTTTGCGCAATCTTCTTTCGTTGTAAGCGAATACATTGTCAACGTCCTTTCGTTTCAGGGGAATTGGTCGGTTCTGCTACTTGCTATATACCACGCAAGTGGAAAAATGGCAAGATTTGGCTACTTTGCTGCCGCTTTGATGATGGCTTCAATGTGCGATGCGATTCGCTGCGCTGTCTGGGTATAGAGCCCGGCTCCTCCCTTGGACATGTCGGTGTCGAGGGCTTTGAGCAGCTTTGCTTGAGTTGCTGCGCCATCGAGACGCTGTTCAATTGCGCTCATAATGCGCGTGAGCGCTTCTTTGGAAATAGTGTGCTGATGTTCCCGATCAAGCAGGCTGGTGAGGATGGCCAGAATCGCCTGCTGGCGCGTCGAAAGATCCTTCATGCTCTCTGCAAGTTTGGAAATAGCCGTTTCTTCGGCATCGCGATGATGCGAGCTGTTTACTTGTCTTTTCGCAAAGAACAGAAGATAGATAATTTCTAGAATGCCGGCAGTGTTGATGATAAGGAGTGCGATAAACCATGCGGTCTGCCTGTTTTGTGCAGAGCGCCAGAGCGCGATTCCCTTCCAGATAACCGACCAGAGGATGAGAGGAATGAAGATGGTCGCAATGAATATGGGAGCGAATATGTCTGAAGAAACCATAGTATTTTTAGTGTAGCACAAAGAAACGTTGACAAAAGACATATAAATGCTTATTATGTGTGCATACGGAATTTGGTTGCACGTTTACATCATCACATAAGGGCCCTATCAATGAAGCTATACCACATGCTCCTTGGCAAAAGTCCGAGTGTATGGGGCGGTACGCTCTATCCGCTCAATGAACTGAAGTATCTCCATTCGGAGCTATTTCGCGAAAAAAAGAAAAAGTATGAAGGAAGGATGCATACGCTTGAACAGCACATTCCTCATCTTGATTGCAAGTGGGGCGATGTAGTCTTCTTGAGTCCTGTTCATCCGAATATTCTTTGCGCAGCGCTTGCAAAATGCATGGAGCATGAAATGCCGTCGTTTCCCTATTATGAAATTCCGGTCGAAAATCTGAGCTATCGAAAAATGGCGTATTGGCATTTCAATTCGGAATACACGCCAAGCGAAGTAGAGCCGTTTGATTCGGAGAAGTATGCAGAGATAAAGCTTCTGCCAGAGAAAACGATCAGCTATTTTCTCGAACAGAAAAGAAAGGAAGAACGCCCGCTCTTCTATGTGCATATACCGCACGTGCTCTACAAAGGAACGATTGACGTAAGCTGTTATCAGCTCCAGTACACGGAAAAAAAGAGCCCTTTGTAAACCGCCGCAAGCATCCTCGAAAAGGACGCTTGCGGTTTTTCATTTCGAGATAAGGCGCCACCAGTCAATGTGCAAGTTGCGGTCTGTTGCGGCATTGGTTGGATCGGATTTGTCGTATGTGTCGTTGACCATTCGGAATTTTATGCGGCCGTTGCTGAAGTCTCGCAGGAGCCCTGCACGATGCAGCTGATACGTGTTTGTTCCCGTAGTTGCGCGCACGATTTTCCATGCTTTATCATCCAGATACACCGCGAAGTATACGGGTGCGGGGCTGTCGTTGCGTACCTGCACATCGAGCCAATAATCATTTTGCGGTACTGACACGGTTCGTTCGAGATACGACCGATTGCTTGCGAGGACAGCGGTTTGTTTGCTTGGTTCAACACCGGAGTAATCTCCTCTGATGGTATGCCCGAGCTCAACTTGGAACGTGTAAATCTGTGGCACTGGCGTTGGAACGGGTACTGGGTCGCCGCCTCCCCCTCCGTCATCCTCTTCTTCATCATCGTCGCCGAGAGAGCTTGTTGGAACGGGAGTTGGGTTCGGAGTAGGTGTTGCAGTTGGCATCGAAGTTACGGTTGGAGTTGGAGTAGATGTCGGAGATGATGTCGGAGTCGGAGTTACGCTTGCGCTCGGCGTTGGAGATGGCGAAGGCGTCGGGGTAGCGGAAGGATTTGGGTCGCCTACAACTGCGCCATAGGAACATTCGGAAACATTGCCCGCTCGATCTATCGCTTGGATTCCATAATATGCGCCGGAAGCATCTGGATCTGCAAGGTAGTCGAAGAATGGACGCTCTCCACTGCCTGTTGCGAATGTGGCGATTGCGGATCGCGGAATCGACCATACAAGCGTGGACTGGTCGCAGGTCGGATTTTCAGAATTGGAGTAGTAGATATTGTAGTAGCGGGCATCGGAATCGCTCACGGGATTAAACGTAAGTCCGTTTACATACGCGTTTGCCGTGCCATAAATAGACTTGAAAGAGTCGAGCGTAATGCCGGGAGTGCCCGGGGCGCTCGTATCGAAATCCGTTGCGCCTTCATCTCCCCCATTTGACGAGCTGAATGTGCCGCCGGAATTTGTCACGATCACTCTATTGCCCAGCTTATCTGATTCGAGCGAAGAGTGTTCTTCCGTGGTAACTGCGTAGCATTTGCTTTGGCCAGACGGAATGCGGCCGGATACGTTGAACGATCGTTCAGAAGAAGCTTCGTTCGTAATGCGCGTCCATGGGCCGGAGCAGTTATTTGTCGTAGTATTATTGCTTTCATACACGTGGTAGCCCTTTGCTTCATTGATAGGAATCTCTTGACCTTGGAGCGGCATGGTTGGTATTGACCATGTAAGCGAGCCCGCGCCGGAAGATGCGGTCGTGGTAGGAGCTTGCGGCATGAAGCTGACCGCGTAAAATACGTCGACGGCGCCTTTGTATTCAAATCCTTCTGCTCCGACCCCTCTTCCGTTGAATTCGCTTGAGTTCAGCAAAACTTTTGTACCATCCGGGCTGCTCTTCGGCCGGATAGTCCCACCGTCTACCGAAGGAGTATCGCCAACGTACCCGCGTGCGATTGTCTTGCACTGGTCGCTATCCGCATCGGTGTCGCAGCGCAGGAGCGTGCGGCTGGTATTGGTTTCTCCTTTTGGCTTAAAGCTTGCGTACATCCACTTGTTATTTGATTGCCATCGAGCATGCAATATACTGCCTACGGTATCCGGGATGTCGATTGTTTTGAGCATTCTTTTGGTCGAGAGGCTCCAAATCGACATCTTGTCTGTCGGACCTTGGCAGGTTGTCCCGTCTGCAAGCATTACTTGATCTGCAATCGGCCCGAATGCGGAATGTCCGAAGTACGGCCAGCTTCCCGGCTCGCACGGGTTTTTCCCAAGCATCTGGACATCGCTATCGGTGGGAGTGGATGTATCGGTAGGAAATTTGAACGGGATGCCTTCCCCCGTCGAGGAAAACGGTCCGTACGTTCCATTCCAAAATTCTCCCGATTGCGACATGCCGAAGGAATGCATGCGGTACTCCTCTCCTTGATTGTGGAGATATCCTCTTCCGGTATCGTCTATGAGGCCGAGGTCTGTAAAGTATTCGGATATTACTTCTTGTTTCGCAACGTCAAAGATGAATGCTTTTTGTCGATAGCGCTCATACATAAGGGTAAAGTCCGTAACGTCTACAAGAGTATATGTATTTCTTCCAACATTGATATAGTCGGCGAATTGCCCGTCGGCGATATCTACCGTGGTGCTATTTATAATATCGGTAACAACTCGCCGCTCTCCAATCAAATTGCATACCGTATCTCCTTCGCAAGTAATATCCGGAGGGCCTTGCATGCGCAAGCGGTCGCGCAATTGCAGCCCGTGGTCTCCGGAAAATACGATTCTCGTACTCGAGCCGTTGGGGCCGTCTGTGACA
>CAZPRL010000071.1:0-4204 GCA_964589385.1 uncultured Candidatus Saccharibacteria bacterium
CTCAATTCCGTTATGGACCATCTTCACAAAATGCCCTGCGCCAAGTTCGCCCATGTAATCATATCCGCCCGCAATCGCAAGATCAGAAAAAAGCCCCATCAATGATTTATATGCGCCCTTATCTCCTCCGACCATAAGGCATGCGCCATCGCGCGCGCCGGATGGCCCGCCGCTTACGCCGACATCAAGGAAGTGAATTCCTAGCTTCTGCAATTCTTCTCCCCTGCGAATAGAATCCTTGTAAAACGAATTTCCCCCATCAATGACAATATCGCCTTTCTGCAGATGCGGCGTCAGCTCTTTGAGCACGTCGTCAACAACGCTATGCGGAACCATCAACCACGCGACGCGGTTTTGGCCCGCCAGTACGGCGGGCTCGCGAGAGTCCCTCCGTAGCACATCGCCTGCAATTGAAACAACTTTAGCACCTACAGACTGAGCTTGTTTACGAGCACTCTCGCTCGGATCATACGCCGTTACATCCCATCCGTAATCAAGCAGGCGTTCCACCATATTCGCGCCCATTTTCCCAAGTCCGATGTAGGAAATTCGTTTTGGCGGAAGCTGCGATACATGCGAGATTGCAAACAGCTTCGGATCAGAACCCTTTGCATAGCGCACAAGGGGGACACTATCTTCTCGCCACGCACGCACAATCGGATCAATAAACTTCCAGCTGGCGATAATCTCATCAGTAGACACGAACGATGTTTGATTGCCCTCAATGGCATCAAGAAGCAACTTTGCATATGCGTCCAGAAACTCACTGTCGGAAAACGCCTTGTCATAGTCGAATGAAAAGTCTTTTTCTTCTATCGCCATTTCCGGTCCGGGCTTCTTCGCCCAAAACGACATGGTAATGCCTTCATGAGGCTGAACCTCGTACCGCAAAACGTTTGTAAAATGGGTACCGGCGGGACACAGGCAGGGCGTCTGATGCCGGAACCGCACCACAACTTCCACCTTCGACTCATGAAGCGCCTTGCCGCCCTCGAGGATAATAGGCACGCCTCTCCACTCGGGCGCAGAAAGCCGCGCTTCTATCTTGAAATATGTTTCTGTCGCAGACTCTTTCAGCACACCTTCTTCTTTTTCATATCCGGAATACTGGGCGCGAATAGTATGCTGCGCAATATCTTGCACATCCATTGTGTCCAGAGAATCCAGGATATGCGCGCGAGCTTTCCGGATAGACTCTGCATCAAACGCTCCGGGGTTTTCCATCGTAAACAGCGCAAGCAGCTGCAGCATGTGGTTCTGTCCGACATCCCGAAGCGCTCCGATACCATCATAAAACGCTCCGCGCCCTTCAACGTCTTGCGACTCATGCAAGCGAATGGTTATTTTTTCAATCGACCGCGCATTCCAAGCCGGCTCGAGAAACGCGTTTGAAAATCGAAATGCCAAAATATTCTGCACCGTATCTTTCCCAAGGTAGTGGTCGATACGATAAATCTGTTCTTCCCGAAATAATTTGCCCAGATGCTCATCAAGCGCCTGTGCAGACGCAAGGTCGCTCCCAAACGGCTTTTCAACAATTACCCGTGTCCACCCCTCTTCCGGGCTGCAAGGGTCGGTTAGCCCCGAATCCGCAAGATTGTGGATAATGCTGTCATAATACGTCGGCGGTACTGCAAGATGGAATAATTTATTGGCGCATGTCCTCCATTGCTCATCTTGTTTTCCTAAAAGCTGCGCAAGACTCTCATATGATGCGCGATTCGTAAAATCTCCCGCGCGATACGCAAACATCTTTACAAATGACTGCGCTATTTTTTGATCAGCTCCGTGGTCTTTCAGCACATCTGCCGCATATGCCTGAAACTCCTCATCGGTAAGCGGCCTGCGGGCAAACCCTACAATTTGCATGAGCATAGGCAAGCGCCCATCTTGATACAATCGAAATAAAGCGGGAATGAGCTTTTTGCCAGTCAGGTCTCCCGTAGCCCCGAAAATAACAAAAATAGTAGGGAGGGAGGAGTCTAGCATGGTTCTATTGTAGCCTAACTACTTAATTTCGTACGTAACCGTAACCGACGTCTGGGTTTCTTGGGTGCCTACGGGAACTTGCGGAGAAGCGACGGCATCGCCGCCCATCGCTCTTGACTCTAGCGCATAGGGAACAGGTCCGCCGTACATCGGTTGAGCGTTATAGTTTTTCACTTTGCCAAGCTTCACGCCAAGAGAGTCCGCGAGTTCGCCTGCTTTCTTCCGAGCATTATTGATTGCATCCTGCTCTGCCGCAAGCTGCTGCGCATCAGGATCATCAGATTTGAATGAAACGCCACCTATTTGATTTGCACCCGCTTCGGTTGCACGCGCGATTGCATCCCCGGACTTATTCGTATCGCGAATCGTCACTTCAACCTGCTGACTGCCTTCATATCCGCGAAGCGCCTGGCTGCCTTCGGCATAATCGTATGACGGCTGAACGGAAATATTCTTTGTCGCAATATCCGCTTCGTCAATGCCAAGTTTTTTTACCGCATCAATAACCGCACTGCCCTGCTTTGCAAGCATGTCGGTTGCCTCTTGGGCAGTTGGCTGTGCCTGGACTTGGACTCCAAGCGTTACGTATGCAAGCGTCGGGACATTTTTTGCAACACCCGTTGCCTGCACGGTTAAGAGGTTATCCGCTCCGGGCACTGACTCGGATGCGATATACTGTCCGAACGCATAGAAGCATCCGGCTATTACTACTGCGATAAGAAGTGATTGGTTCATGCAAAAAGTATATCACGGACAAAAAAAGCGATATTCACATCATGTAAATATCGCTGCTGGTTTTAAAAGATAGCCTTCGGCCGTACAGTTCCTTCATATACTCCCCACATATGCCGCAGGTCTTCCGGAGCAAGCAAAGAACGCAACGGGTGACTCCCTTTCGAAGCGCTCTCGTAATCGAAGTATGAACACGTACAAAGGAATCGAACCGCAACTCCGCCAAACTCCTCAAGCGTCCGGAGATCCTGCCGACGAAAGACGCTGCCAAATACTTTTAAAGATGGCAAGCAAAGACTGACTTCTTGCTTCGTCCATCGAGACGCTGTAACACGGCGCAAAAGCGCTTCGTCATTAGGCGCCTCGACCAGATCTTCCAGCGTTACCGACTCGCAAGCAAGCATAGTATTCGTCGCCTCCTCTGCCAGGAGGTATTCTTCCTGAACATCATCAGTAAACTCATCACACGTAGAAACAAGCCTAACGGCAATCTTGTTTCCGCCAGAACTATGCGAGAGAATTTTTGAGCAATCGGGGCTAGAATCTATCATGAGTCGGAATCGATTTTTCAAAAGCCGACTGCAGTCATATCCGCCGATTTCATCGAGAAGACGGGTAAACAGAATTTCCTGTTTGGTTGGTTCGGTTGCCATGATGCGCTGCGCTCCTTTCCGGGGCTATATGTTCGAACATGAGATTGGGAATGAACTGCTATCCAAACCCATCATATCCCTCCAATACAAGCGGAGCAAACTCCCTCAAGCTCAATGGAGTGATGCTTTACCGCATATCCCGTCTTCCTCGCAATATCCGCATCGTCATACTTCACATCATCATCCTCCACGTCCGCAACCGCTCCGCATATCTGGCAGACGATATGATGGTGGTGAGGCATGTCAGTCCACTCATATCTCCCCCCGCGCTCTTTCCAGTCAACTGCGTGCACTCTTCCCTCCTGCGTGAGTTTCATTACGATGCGGAAGACTGTCGAGTACGCCGCACGCGGATAGACGCTCCGCACATCTTGAAAGACGCCGCTCATTGACAGTGGCCGGCCGCTTGATACAAACAAATGCTCTACGAGCGTACGAATCTTTGTCTTTCGCATGTGCCCCAGTATAGCAACAATTTCCATTATTGCAAGTTAATTGCATTTAGAAAAAGAAACCGTATGATAGAAATATGAAAAAAACAATTACCATTTTTCTTGCCCTCGTGCTCCTGCTTGCTCTCTCTGCCGGAGGACTGTACATGGCCCTTCAGCTCACCGAACAATCCCGCGAGATATCAAACGATAGGCTGGAGATTATTGCGAGCATATATCCGCTTGGTTTTTTTGCGGAACAAGTGGCGGGAGATATCGCAAACGTCACCATCATTACTCCGCCGGGAGCCGAGCCTCACGAGTACGATATAACCGCTCGGGATATTGCCCGCATGCAAAATGCAGACCTTATTATCATTAATGGCAGCCTGGAGCCAT
>CAZPRL010000072.1:0-4192 GCA_964589385.1 uncultured Candidatus Saccharibacteria bacterium
TCCATTCTCCAATATATGGACCAATGCGATACCAAACAAACTTCGATCAACTGTGACCGGAGCATTTGTGCAATGCACCTTTTGAATAATTTCGACATTGCGCGCAGATGCAAGCGGCGCTATCTTTTTTATTGCATCCTCAACAAGCACGCATACGTCATAGGGCCTCATCTCTTGGGAAACTTTATCTCCTTGGGCACGCAGCATCAGAAAGACATCACGCACGTTCTCCATAAGAATTCTTGCCTTTGTATTCATGCGTTTAAGCTTTAGCCGAACTTCAGGAGGAAAACTCGCCGACTCTTTTATTACATATGCAATATCTTCTTCAAGAGACAGCAGTGGATGCTCAAGCTGGGATGCGACCCGAGAAAGCCTCCTGTGCTCCCGGCGATCATCTCCCCTTGCTCTGCCCTCTGCATACAAAATAAGCAAGAGCCCAAGCGTAATCAAGATGCCCGTTCCAATGGGAAGAATGGAAACAAACGATCCTGCAAACAGCGACCGAACAAAAAAGAATATATCAATTGCGAGCAATACGGACGCTCCTCCATACAAGAACGAATAGAGGATGGTATGTGGCGACGAAGTTTTCATAGTAGGTGCAGATTCCCTTTATGGTAGCACAAAATATCTCCCGGCGTTATACGAAGTCGGGCAAAGACTCTGCTAACTGCTCCCGATATTGGAGCGCTTCCGCAATGTGCCTTGGCTCTATGCCATATGCCCCTTCCAAGTCCGCAATCGTACGAGAAACTTTCAGAAGGCGGTGAAGCCCCCTGGAAGAGAGTCGGAACCTGTCCTGCGCTTTTACCAACAAGTCTCTTGCCGATTGATCCATCATGGCATATTCGAGCAATTCTTTGGGCTTCAGGTCCGAATTTAGCTTACCCTGCCGATCCCATTGGCGCTTTCGGGAGGTAAAGACCATTTGAGAATACTCGCTGGAAGAATTGCCTGACCTCTCTGCCGAAAGCAGCTCTTCGGCAGGCACATCGCCTACAAGAACATGGAGATCAAAACGATCCAGCATCGGCCCGGAGATTCTTCGCTGGTACCGTATGATATCCGCTGCAGAACATGTGCATGCCTTGCGGTTGCTTCCGACAAAGCCGCACGGACACGGATTCATTGCGCCGACAATCATTGCGCGAGCAGGAAATCGCACAGAATGCGCGGCTCGGGATATTGTCACCATTCCATCTTCAATCGGCGCACGAAGCTGTTCCAATACCGTTCTCGGAAACTCCGGGAGTTCGTCTAAGAAAAGAACTCCGTGATGAGCAAGTGTTACTTCTCCCGGCTTTGGAATCGTTCCTCCTCCCACCAACGCCGCACTCGATGCGCCATGATGAGGGCTTCGAAACGGCCGCTTACGCATCAGTCCGTCATTAGGAGACAATAGCCCTGCGATTGAATAGATAGAAGTTACAACAAAGGACTCTTCTCTTGTTAATGAAGGCAATATGCCGTTCATCGCACGAGCAAGAAGAGTCTTGCCTGTCCCGGGAGGACCCACGAGCAGTCCATTATGCCCTCCGGCCGCACATATGATGAGCGCCCTTTTTGCATGCTCCTGTCCGCGGATTTCATCCATATCGATATCCGGAGCGTCTTGCTCCTGCCAAGTCTCATCCTGCGTATCTTCCGGCAGATACCCCGCGCCTCCTCCTCGCAGAACATCAATGAGCTCCCGCAAGCTTCCTACGGGATATATCCGTATCTGATCCGCAAGAGGAGCAGCTTCCTGCACATTATCGGCCGGAATATATAAAGACTTGATACCGTTGCGAACCGCAGAAAGAGCGATGGGAAGTATCCCATGGACGGGGCGAATTGCCCCGTTCAGCGCCAATTCACCAACGAACCACGAATGGCCTAGGATCAGCTCATCAACCTGCAGCTGTCCGCTTGCGCATAAAAATCCAATCGTAATAGGAAGATCATAGAGCGATCCTTCTTTTTTCAAACTCGCAGGAGCTAGAGAAACAATTGTCTTTCTTCTTGGCGGAGTGTATCCAGAGTTTGTAAGCGCTGCAATCATGCGCTCTCGGGACTCCTGGATTGCCTTATCAGTCAATCCGACAAGCGTAAAGCTCGGCAGGCCGGCGAGCACATCAACCTCAACGTCAACAGGCAGGGCGTCAATTCCGTATACGGCTGCGGATCGTATATGTGCGGGCATTATTCCTAGTATACAGCCATATTGCCCACAACACCCCAATTCCGATGCTTATATCCGCAATGTTCCCATGCCAGGAATATATGCCAATAGGGTCTCGCACAAAACCGAGGAACAAACGATCCATAGCATTGCTTACCCCGCCTGCTGCAATAAGGGAAAGAGGTAAAAGAAGCTGCCTGTGCCTGTGCGCTATTGTTATGAGCGCCGCAAAGGCGATCAGCAGAATGCTATATGAATAATGAGTGTTCTCGTTTCGAAATCCGATTGCAATATATCGCTCCCAAAGAGCGCTACTCGCCTGAAATGTTGCAAGCGCCAAAAAAAACAAGATTATTGCGCCTTTACGCAATAATCGTTGTTGCTGCGGGATTTGCTCGGAGTCGTTCCTCGGGGATAAGTGCTCCATCTTCTAATGTGCCGTATGTTCCATCCTGTATTCTTGCAAGCGCTGCGTCAATCTCATCCAAGCGCTCTGAAGCGGCTGTGCTTGTTGCACTACGCGCCTGAAAGTCTGCGACCTCCGTTGCGTTCTCTTCTTCACTTCGACCGTAATCAGGAAATCCCTCTGTTTCTTTCAGTTCCCCCGCTAGGCCTTGCTTCTCGATAAGAAGCCGTTGCTTCATTTCTTCAATAAATTCTTTTGTGTGCATAGATGTATCAAAAATTAATGAAGGCCGACAGTCCGGCGCAAATAAATAATTTGACCTCTGTCGGCCCCCGAGCTCATGTTCGCAGCCATTACGGACAGTTACCTGCCCCTAATAGCATTTTGACAAACAAAAGCTATGTGCATCACCCTATGTCCTGCTCCATAAGATAAGTCCTCCACCATAATTGCGGTTCCGGTTACATACATTCGTCATAAACGAGGTGTATTTATCGTAACCATCTCCGCTTTGAATGAACAAAAGTGCAAACCTTGTTTTAAAATTTTTGTTTTTATTGTTTTTGGCTGAAGCAGATCAGCTCTTCCTTATAGCAGAGGGAGTACTTCCAAGTAAGGAAGCACGGGTAAAAAGCAGACCTTCTTCCTTTCTAACCACGCTTCCCTATCTTTGGATCTCGATAAGTTTTCAATGTGCCTCTTGGTGTGGTTCTGACTGCATTACGCGGGCGTATCTCATCAGAACCATTGTTTGTTTAATCTGTTTGTTTCGCTTGTTTGTTTTGTTGTTCTCAGGCAATTCCTGAGCGATGTATCAATTATAGCAGTTTTTCATTCTCGGGTCAAAGCCAAAACGTCATTTTTTGAACATATCCTTTGTTCATGTCATTTTCCCCTCTTTTTATTGGCAACGATATCTCATACGCTTTCAGTCATTCGCGTGCGCATGATTTCCACAAAGAATGTCCGGAACTATTTTATATTTTACTTGGCCACTGCGGTAGTTTGCACGTGATCTTTCCTTTCGTCTATCCAAACCTCAATGAGAGAATCCCCCCCACTGTATTCAATGAGATCAAAAGTACTGTCGAGCCCCAAGGCCGCAAGGAGCTCTCCTTGAATTACTCCATTCCACTCAGCTTGTTCCGCTTGCAAAAAGGATAGGAGTTCTTTCCCAAGAGATTCTTCATTTGCAAACACTACAGCCTGCTCTTGTCCGCATAGAAAAACACTTTCATCGTATCCCTCGCTCGGAAAACAGCTATTATTTCCTTTGTTAAGAGCAAATCTGGCACTTGTTTTTCCTGGAATATACTCATACCCAATCGTTTTATCAGGTAGAGCAAATGCACGCTTTTCGGGATGGCGAACCGATTGCTCTGCAGAAATCCATTGATTCATGTATTCTGCGGGGGTATCACTCATTAAAAACACTCCGATCGCTACAGCATCTCCTTTCTTTGCGATCGTAAGGGGTCCAAGAGAGAGAAGATCTCCTATAATATTTGGATTTGTTTTTTTAAAGCCTAGTCTTTTTGCAATTTCGCTTTGAATAATCGCGTTGAATCTATTCGATACCCTTGCCAGAACATCTGTTTGTAAAGAGACGAATGAAGTATTGT
>CAZPRL010000073.1:0-4074 GCA_964589385.1 uncultured Candidatus Saccharibacteria bacterium
ACTCCCCAGCTCTACCGCTTTTCTCCACGTCTTGCCGTATTGCTCGGCAATAAAGAGGGTTCCATCATTTGTTCCGGCATATAGTCTGTCTTCCTGCCTTGTATCAACAAGAAGCGAAGATACTCCGATCGGAACCGCAGGCCCTCCTCCGATAATCTGAAATCGCTTCGCTTCTTCCGAACGGGGAATCGTAAATACGTTTTGCCAACTTACTCCGCCATCAAGGCTCTGCATCGCAACCCCCTGCGCAGACGCGTCGTATCCGGACGCGAGTAGCGTGTTATTTTTAAACATGGCAACATCAATCGTTGCCGCAATGCCCGTAGGAATGACATTCCATGATTGTCCGTCATCGCGAGATATCGCCATTCCGTTTTCGCCCGCTCCCATAAATACGGTATTTAAATCGTTTGGCGAACGATGGATCTGTCCCAAGTCAAACGATGCGATATTGCCTCCATCCACGCGCGTTGCCGATTGGTCAAAGTTCGCTCCTGCGCTTTTGGAAAGATACACGCCTCCGGCAGAAACTTTCTCTTCCGGCACATCGCGCCCGCATCCTCCCAGGGCAAGTGAAAAGACTGCCATGAGCGGCAACACAATCACGTATAGTGTTTTCCCTGTGCGTTTCTGTTTCATACTATACAGCCGCCTCCACTGCTTGCTCCGCGCGAAGATTCGACAAGCTCTTTGCGGTAAGCTTGCGCTTGAGCACGCTTGCGATCCAATTGCCTCCCAGTACATGGGGCATCATAACGTAATGCACTCCTGCATCATACAACGCATCAGCCTCTGATTGATAGTACGCATTTGCAACAATCAAGGTATCAGGATTCATGCTGAAAACATGCGCAACAAGGTTCATCTGATCATCAATTGCAGGAGTCGTCATGACAACGAGCTCGGCATTTCCAATCGGCAGATCAGACAAGAATTCGATATCCGCAATATCTCCAAAAAATGCAGGGATTTTTGCGCGTCGAAGCTCCTCTATGGCTTCCGGATCAAAATCAATAACAGCGAATGAAACTCCTTTTTCCTGCAAAGCCCGGCATACTTTTTTTCCAATGCGATGGTACCCGACCACCCATACATTGTATGTTTTTCCCGCTCTGCTCCTTTGGCGGAATTTATCCGGACCGAATATCTGAAACACAGGCAAGAGCATGCGATAGACCTGCTCGTTATACGTTATAAGATACGAAGATACGAAAATTGTCGCGAGCGCGACAAAGGTAAACAGCGGAATTTCCTCTCCCGTAATATGCCCAGTCTGCTTGCCCGTAAAAAGAATAACAAATCCGAATTCACTTACCTGCGCCGCCGTCAAGCCGGATAAGAAGCTATTGCGCCTCGTAAACTTCAACAGACGGAACAGGAAATACAAAATGAAAGGATTTCCGAATAAGATAAATGCCGACAAAATAACTCCGGACTGCCAGAGATTCGAAATGGAGCCTATATGCATCTCGCTTCCAAGTACGATGAAAAATATCACGAGGAAGAAATCTCGAAGCGGCTTGATCCTGCTTCCGATTTCGAGCTGGTACGGCGATGACGATAGCGCCACTCCGGCTGCGATTGCGCCTATTTCCAAAGAAAATCCGAGTACGTACAGCAAGCTCGCAATAGAAAAACACCACGTAATAGTGAAGATAAAGAGAAACTCAACAGACGACGCAATGTGTTTGATGATGCGCGGCAACAGGTACTTCGCCGCAGCAAATACAACAGCAATGGCAATTATCCCCTTTCCCAAAAGCCACAATATACCCGATACGTCCATGCTTCCGGTCTGCACAAGCCCGATTGCAACCATGGCTCCCAGCGCGATAATGTCCTGCACGAGCATAAGCCCGATAGTATGCTTGCCATATATCGTATCCGTATCTTTCTTGTCCGCAAGAAGCTTCAAGATAATAATCGTGCTGGAGAATGTTATCGCAACCGCAAGATACACCGCGGATGTTGCAGATAGTCCCATCCAGAGCAGAAGCCCCGTACCGATAGTCCCGGTAAAGAGCACTTGTCCAAGCCCGGTAATGGCGGAAACTTTTCCAATGCTCTTGAGTTTGCGAAAGTTCAGATTCAAGCCAATTACAAACAGCAGCAATACGACCCCCACTTGGGCAAACAGCTCATAAAAAGCCCTATCTTCTTGCAAGAGGTTGAAGAACATCGGCCCTGCCGTAATTCCCGCAATAACATACGCAATAATAAGCGGCTGACGCATGAGGCGCACAAAAAAAGAAATTGCAATCGTAATAAACAGCAATGCGCTCAACTGAAGGAATATCGCACTGTCCATATTGTCTGCATCATACCATAAAAAAATGCCGCCGAATGCCATAAAAGACACTTCAGACGGCTTACAAAAATCTTTCTAGCACTTCCTCCCAAGACTTTTCCCATCGCTCGTCGCTTGTTCTATAATCTCCGACAACGGAGCGCAAGACGTGTACTCGAGGATGTTCTAGCAGCATTGAAGCAGAACCAGAAAAATCAGACGGAAACTGAATTATCTGCACATCAGGACAATGCTCTATGATACAGCTTATTTCCTGAATACTATCCTCCAGATGCAACATCGCATTTACTGAACGGATTGGCTCATGCTTTTTTCGGTACATGCCGCCGAAAATACCGTAGTGCGGAATTTCCGAATGTTCAATGAGCTCTATGGCAGCCACTAAAGGATTTCCATGCCGCGCAGTGTTAAAAATCACACATGCTTCTTTCGCAATAATTCGCAATGCAGAAATCGCGCCTGCTGTGAATTCAAGAGGATGCTGGTGCTGCATACTGCTCGTCAGCGCATAAATCTCCTTTGCACTTAACCCCATAGCCTCTTCCCAGCTATGCGTTTTTGCAAACACCTCTCTGTCAAAAGATGCTCCGCAATGAACCGTCACGTGCTCGATAAAGTGCTCCATTCCAGACTTTATTACTACATCATCAAGATCCATTGATATATACGGCTTCACGATATACCCCTTTCAATTGTTGAATGTGCCTCTGTTCCCCCGTATGATAAGAATACATGCGGCCCATCTCTCTGTACAATTCCAGAACAAAAGCTTCCCAAAAGCTCGAGCCTCTTTCGGGGGCCGAAAAAGTTACCATATATAACTGCGGGCCCACAGTATACAAACGCCAGCATATCGGGAATATGCGCAGGTTTTTGAATTCGGATTTTCTCAAGAGAACACTGGAGATACTGGGATACGAAGCGGAGGATGTTACGAATATTACGGACGTCGGACACTTAACCCAGGATGAACGAGACGAAGGCGAAGACAAGATGGAAAAAGCGGCAAGAGAAGCAAAGCGTACTCCGCAAGATATCGCGAAAGAACAGACTGATTTGTTCTTTCGGGATATTGACGAATTGTGCATTGAGAGATCAGCGGCATATCCTCGCGCAAGCGAGCATATTCAAGACATGCTATCCCTCATCGAAACGCTTATTGAAAAAGGCCATGCGTACGTTACGGAGAGCGGCGTGTATTACGATGTTGCATCGTTTCCGAACTATGGCGAACTTTCCGGCAATGCCGTTGAAGCACTGAACGCCGGCCATCGCATCGAAATTCGAGGGGAAAAGAAAAATCCTGCCGATTTTGCCCTCTGGATGATTGACGATACTCATCTCCAGCTCTGGGATTCCCCATGGGGCAAAGGATACCCGGGCTGGCACATCGAATGCTCTGCAATGGCAATAAAATGCCTGGGAGAGTCCATCGATATCCATACCGGCGGAGAAGATAACCGCTTTCCTCATCATGAAAACGAAATCGCCCAATCGGAAGGCGCGACCGGCAAACCGTTTGCGAACATCTGGATGCATAACAGGCATTTGTTGCTTGACGGCAAAAAGATGGCGAAGCGCGAAGGAGAGATGATCACGCTCGATACGCTGAAAGAAAAAAACTACTCTCCGCTTGCATTCCGCCTGCTCGTATTCGCGCACCACTACCGCTCCCCCATAGATTTTTCATGGGAACTCTTGGATGAATACCAAAAGCATTTGGACAGCATGCAGCAATTGCTTGAACGGCTTCGCGCAATCCAGGA
>CAZPRL010000074.1:0-4054 GCA_964589385.1 uncultured Candidatus Saccharibacteria bacterium
CAATACCGTTCCGGATATATTCAAATTTAAATAAAATTAAAATCCTCAGCTCTGACAAGCTGAGAATTTTTTGTGCGCTCTGAGTGATTTGAACCCCCGACCCTCTGGTCCGAAGCCAGATGCTCTATCCACTGAGCTACGAGTGCATCTTATGATTTTCCGGTATTTTTCGGATATTGTCCAGTTATCTCCAGTATTCTTGAGAGAACAATTCCTGTGGCCATGGCCACATTGTGGGAATTGCCGATTCCAAGGATGGGAATTTCGATAAGGGTATCGGCTAACGCAAGCAATTCCTCGCTAATGCCGAGCCGCTCATGGCCTGCGATAAGAATTGTCGGAAGCTGATATTTAGCTTGTGTATACGGAATACTGGAAGTCGTTTGTTCGAGCGCCAGTACTTGATAGCCTTCTGTTTTCTTGTCTTTGATAAACTTTACAGAGCTTTCCTGATATTCCCACGGTTGGTAGGGAACAGCATATACGGCTGTTTTTCTTATCCTATTATCATGGCGCGAGATAACAGCTTCGGGGCGTATGTCGCCGTCTTTGCGAGGGTACCCGGTATATCCGGAGAGAACCAAAAGCTCGGCGCGGGCAAGTTCGCACAGGCGAAATAACAGCCCCACGTTATCAAGGCTTCGGATGTTATCTGCAATAACCGTAACCTGCGTTCTCGGCAGAGAAGATAGTTTCTCCGGTGTCGGACGCTCTGAAACGAGCTCAATTGTTGTTTTTTTCTGCATGCTGGGGCGACTAGAGGGGATCGAACCCTCGTCGCCGGGACCACAACCCGGAGCTTTGCCATTAAGCTATAGCCGCCATAACTCTCGCAATATAGCACATAATGTGCTAAAAACAAGCGTAAGCACTCGTAGCTCAGTGGATAGAGCAAAGGGTTTCTAACCCTTAGGTCGCAGGTTCGAATCCTGCCGAGTGCACGATATGTTTATAGATACGTACATCTTGCGCCGTTTGAAAAAGCACTGGAGAGGGCCCGGTGTGCGGTTTGTTATCGGAGCAAAAGACGTACAAATTGGGCAAGGAGAGATTGTCGCAACTGTTACATTTAAGGATCCCTCTACTATAAGGCGCATGTTTTTCTCGCCATCACTCGTATTTGGGGAGGCCTACATGAGGGGAGACGTGCTCATAGAAGGCGACATGATGGGCTTTTTGCAGGGATTTTATCAAAGCGATGCTCCTGTTCCTATGTGGATTCGCAGGATTCGCCGTCTTGTTCGCTATATACCGGTTTCAGTATCGGGTGCTATTGCAAATGCCCAGCACCATTACGATCTCGGAAACGATTTTTATAAACTGTGGCTTGGAGAAACCAGGACCTATACGTGTGCATATTTTCTACAGGAAAACGACACGCTCGACCAAGCACAGTTCCAAAAAAACGACTTGCTCTGCAAAAAAATCAGACTGAAAGAAGGTATGACCCTTTTAGATATCGGATGCGGGTGGGGAGGAGCGCTTTTTCACGCAGCGCAGCAGTATGGAGCGGACGTGACTGGGGTTACTCCTGCGAAAGAGCAGGTAGCGTATATTACAGAAAAGGCAAAACAGCTCGGCTTGGAAAATCGAGTGCATGTAATCATGGATGACTGGCGCAATATTGAGCAGCATGCAAAGAACACGAAATATGATCGCATTATCAGCATTGGCATGTTTGAGCACGTGGGCCGTGCAAACTATCCGGAATTTTTTGCACTCTGGAAACGGCTCTTGAAAAAAGATGGAATATCGCTTTTGCATACCATTGGAAGAACAATGGAAGAGAACAGCGGACAGGATCCTTGGATACAAAAGTACATATTCCCCGGGGGGTACGTACCTTTGTTGCACGAAATTGTTCGAGGCGCAGGGAGGGAAAAACTTTTGATTGTTGATGTTGAGAACCTCTGGCAGCATTATGCAAAAACACTCCACCTTTGGGCGGAAGGGGTGGATGCTCACAAAGAAGAAATCGTGAACATGTTTGATGAACAGTTCTTTTTGATGTGGACGCTCTATCTAAAAAGTTGCGAGGCGGGATTTGCGTGGGGGGACATGCAATTGTATCAAACAGTCCTTCTTGGAGAGGATGCGGTATGGCCGCTCAATCGAGAAATCGTAAACAGCTTGAAATAAAGAAGAAAAAACGTATAGTAGGAGCAGAGTAATTGTTCCTTTTGTTCTTTCTCTATCTAAAAACGCATTAGTTTACTCTGTCTTTTGACGGAGCTGGCTATGTAAACAGATAACCCAAGAGACCCCACAAAGGTCTCTTTTTCCTTTATTTTATGCAGTTTCTGTACGATAGTAGTGGTATGCCGCTTACGCTCTCGTCTCCCCTTACTGACCTTAATGGCGTTGGGCCTGCTCGCGCAAAAGCCTTTGCGCGGCTGGGGATCGTATATATCCGGGATCTCTTATTCCAATTCCCGCGAAAATATGAGGACTTCTCGGAAATTACCCCCATTGCACAGTTGCAGGTGGGTAGACCGATGAGCGTGAAGGGGAAAGTCGTTTCTTTGAAGGAAAAGACGGGATTCTATGGCAAGCGAAGACTTCTTCGCATTTATTGCGATATTGCTGACGATACGGGAGTATTGAGCGTTGTGTGGTTTAATTTGCGGTTCTTGAAAAACAAGCTTGCTCCGGGAACGGAGGTCTACCTTGCAGGGACAGTCGAAAAATCTCGTTTTCCGGAACATGCATTTTCCATGCGCTCGCCGTCATTGGAGTTTGTTCATGTGAAAGAATCGGAGAGGATTCATACTGCTGCAATTACTCCGGTGTATCGCGAAACAAGCGGAATATCTTCTCGGTTTATTCGATATCAGGTAAAAAAGCTTTTGCCGGCTATGAAGCTCGTTCCCGAATACCTCCCTCGGGATATTATTGAGCGCAATGGTTTTCTCGGAATTCAGGAAGCGCTGGAAACTATTCACTTTCCCTTATCAAAAGAAAATTTGAAAAAAGCGCAGGGGCGCCTCCAGTTCGACGAGCTTTTCTTTCTGCAATTGGCGGCGCTTGTGAGAAAACAGCATATGCAGCTTGCATCTGCGCATGCCATCGTGCGAGATGCTTCAATGGAAAAAGAGCAGAAGCATACATTGCCCTTTAAGTTAACGGGGGCGCAAGAGCGCGTAGTAGAAGAAGTCTATGCAGATATGGAGCACCCGCATCCTATGAATCGCTTATTACAAGGGGATGTGGGGTCGGGGAAGAGCGCGGTGGCGCTTCTTTCTGTGATGCGAGCTATGTCTGTAGGGAAAAAGGCGCTGTATCTTGCGCCGACAGAAATTCTTGCGCGCCAGCAGGAGGCGCTGTTTCGCCGACATCTGGGGAAGCAGCACGTACGGCTGCTTATTGGCGCTCTGAAGCAAAGAGAAAAAAGAGAAGCAATTGAAATGCTGATGCAAGAAGGTGCAGTGTGCATTATCGGCACGCACGCATTGCTGCAGGAATCGGTACAAGGAAACAATATCGCACTTGCGATCATTGACGAGCAGCATCGCTTTGGAGTTGCACAACGCAAGAGATTGCTGTCGCTGGAAGAGGGAAATGTGCCTCACTTGCTTTCCATGACCGCGACGCCCATTCCGCGAACGTTAAACCTTACCGTGTATGGAGATTTGGAAGTATCCGTGCTTGATGAGCTGCCTCCCGGAAGAAGCCCTATTGTAACGCGCTTGCTGAAGAGCAATGAAAAAGATGATGCGATTATTCATATGCTTGATGAGCTGCACAAAGGCCGCCAGGCATATATTATTACGCCGGTTATTGAGGAATCTGAAACGCGCGCAGTAAAATCTGCTCGGAAAGCATATGAGGAAATTCAAAAGTTATTTCCCGGGATAGCAGTAGGGCTGCTTCATGGGCAGATGAGAAGCGAAGAGAAGGAGGCAGCCATGAACAATTTTGCCGCCGGCGCGCTGCAGCTTCTGGTGGCGACATCTGTTGTGGAGGTGGGCGTAGATATTCCGAACGCGACTATTATGATGATTGAGGGAGCGGAGCGATTCGGCCTCGCGCAGCTGCACCAGTTGCGCGGGAGAAT
>CAZPRL010000075.1:0-4022 GCA_964589385.1 uncultured Candidatus Saccharibacteria bacterium
ATTATAGAAAAATCGCTCCAATTCCGCATCGATTCTGAAAAAAATCCCAGCTATATCGGACAGGTAGTATCAGCACTTCGGAATCAGTTCGGTGGACACAGTGTGAAAAAGTAGCTTCATAGAGCATTTATTTTACATATACTTGACAACACCATAGGATAGGAGTATAATGAACCTATTCAGTTAATCTGCACCTTTACCTTCCCCCTCCGGTATTCGGCCTAAAGGATTTCGCCGAACATATGCCAGTACATACTGGAGGATTCTAGTACAGCTCGTGGATTTTCCCCGAGCTGTTTTTATTACGCCACTAATTTCTGAAACGCTTCGGTAAGCTGTTTTGCGCGTGCGGCTTCTTCCCCTTTTTTCTTTTGCAGCGCTTCGTCTGAAATATCTGCGTCAACGGGGGCATGAAGCTGAGCGTATATCTTAATCTTCGGCTCGGTGCCGGACGGACGAATCGTAAGGCGATTGTGGTGATCTGAGGAGAGCTCGAATATCAGAACATTGCCTTTTTCCGTACCGGTAAATGTGTTGCGATCGATGATGTTAACGATGGGCGTACCTGCAATGTTCTTCGGAGGCTGTTCTCGGAGCCGCTTCATGATGTTCTGCATGTTTTGGAATCCTTCCGCGCCCGGGTAGCTGATGTTCGCAAGCGTTTCGGTAAACACTCCATATTTTTTATACAGCTCATCCAGCTGCTGCATGAGCGTTTTGCCTTGGTCTTTTAATTCCGATGCGAGTTCGCATACTAGCAATGCTGCAACAGCCGCATCCTTATCTCGGCAATAGGAACCTTTCAAAAGACCATAACTTTCTTCTCCGCCCAGTAGGAATGTTTCATCTCCGTTGTCTTGGTGTTCACGAATCAGCTGAGCGACATATTTAAATCCAATCAAGATATGGTTATATATCTTCAGGCCGAAGTCTTCCGCTATTGCATCGAGCATGTCTGTCGTAACGATAGTTCGGACCATGAATCCTTTCTGTCCTTTTGATGCGACATAGTATGCGGCAAGAGCCGCGATTTGATTTCCCGTGAGCAGTTTGTATTCTCCGGAATTGTTGGCTGTTACGACTCCCAAGCGGTCCGCATCGGGGTCTGTTGTGATCGCGATGTCGGCGTGCAGGCGCTTTGCATATTCTGTAACCATTTCGCTGGCAGAAGGCACTTCCGGATTGGGAATATTATTGGGCAAGTTTGGAAAAGATCCATCGGGCGATGCTTGTTCTTGTACGATTGTCACATTTTGAAAGCCTGTATGCTCGAGTATTTTTTGCACACTCATCGTGCCGGTGCCATGAAGCGGAGAGTATGCAATGACTGCAGATCTGCTTTGCGAGAGCGACTCCTGCGCGATTGCCGCAATGTATGCATCGTCTACTTCTTTGCCGATGATAGTAATCTCGCCCTGAGGGCTGCTGATAATTTCCTGTACTTCCTCTACGGCTTTCATAATTCCCGCGTCGTGTGGCGATACTACCTGGCTGCCATCGTTCCAATACGCTTTAAAGCCGTTGTCCGCAGGAGGGTTGTGGCTTGCGCTGATGACAATTCCTGCCGCCGCTTTCAGATACCGTACGGCAAAGGAAAGTTCCGGAGTTGCGCGGAATGAGTCAAATAAGTAGGCAGTGAATCCGTTGGCAGCAACAACATCCGCAACGTATTCTGCGAATTCGCGAGAGGTTGTGCGCGTATCGTGCGCAATGACAACGCCGGATTTTTTTACGGCATCGCCTGATTGCCGGGCAAGGTAATTAACCAGTCCCTGTGCTGACTGTCCGATCGTTACGCGATTGATTCGATTGCTTCCAATTCCCACAATTCCTCTCCTTCCTCCTGTTCCAAAAGGAACAACGGTAAAGAAGCTGTCCTCGAGCGTCTTCCAGTCCTCTTTTGCAATGAGCTCTTCTAGCTCCTCTTTGTACTTTGCATATGCAGTTTTGGTAAGCCACGCTTCGATGTTCTTGTTTGCCTCTTGGGAAAGTTGTTGGTACATGATTTGTATGGTATCCGATTGTTTTTTCGATGGAAAGCGTGATATATAGAAAGGAGCGATGGAGCTCGTTGCTCTTTCCAATTTGAGTGGGTTTCACCCTCGGCTGGGCAAGGAGCTTATGTTATGAAAAAGTGCTGTAATACTGTTGCCGTTCTCGTCCTGTTGCCGGTCATTTTCTGTATGTGGACGAACTGGTCTCGGGAGCCGAAGGCGGCTGTGGTGTCTGACCGACCATTTTCAGGCATTGCAATTTCTGCCCAAGAAATATTTTCCTATGCATCTTGGGCGGATCGGGATCTTTCCGGAGGAGAACTTGGGCGGCTATCGCTTTATATTCCTTCAGAACAAAATCCTGAACTGAGGATGACGCTGCATATTCAGTCCAAGGACGGATTCGTTGAACGCAAGTATGTCTTTGAGGATTTGCAGTTCATTCGGGAGCAAAATGGAAGCATTGTCTTTTCTGTGAGGCAAAAAGACGACATCCACTTGGCCCAATCGGATTAAGCGTATGTAGGCAGTCTTGCGAATATTTCTTTGCAAGACTGTTTTTTTATATCAGTCCCATTGCTTCTTTTGCGCGATGAAGCATGCCGTTGGCTGTCTGTTGTGCGCGGTGCATGCCTCTCCCAAGCGCAAAGCGAAGATCTGTATCGTCTTCTCGAAGGGCCTTGTACCGTGCCTGGAAATCTACAAGCGATGAGATAATCTGCTGTGCGAGCGCATCTTTAAACTCTTTGTACCCCTTATCTGCAAATTCTTTTTCAATTTCTTCCTCTTCTTTTTCGGAAAACGCTTTATAGATTGCAAGCAAGTTTTTTACCGCAGGTCCGCTTTTTTGAAAAGAGAATACTGTCTCTGTTTCCGTTACGGCGCTCGCTATTTTTTTGCGGATGACATCCGGCGCATCGGTGAGCGCGATAGTGCTTTTCTCGCTGTCGGACTTGCTCATTTTCTTTTTCGGGTCGGACAGCGACATGATGCGGGCCGTGTCTTCCGGAATCAACGGTTCGGGCAATGTGAAAATTTCTCCATATGCTGCATTGAATTTTTCCGCGATATCCCGCGTAAGCTCTATATGCTGTTTCTGGTCTTCTCCGACCGGTACGGTAGTTGTTCCATAGAGCAGAATATCTGCCGCCATGAGAACAGGATAGGAAAAGAGCGCAAGAGAGATTGCATCTTTTGAAGCAAGTTTTTTTGATTTGTCCTTGAATTGCGTCATGCGGCTCATCTGTCCGTATGGCGCAATGGTGGAAAGCATCCAAGCCAGTTCCGTGTGCGCAGCTACATGGGACTGGATAAAAATCACGCTTTTTTCCGGATCAATTCCTGCGGCAAGGTAGGTGGCCGCAGCATCCAGAATCCTATCTTGCAGCGTTTTCTGATCATACGGCACGGTGATTGCGTGCTGGTCTACAATGCAAAAATACGAGGTGTTTCCTTCTTGCAGCGCGATCCATTGCTTGATTGCTCCGAGGTAGTTGCCTATATGCAATGTGCCGGATGGCTGAATGCCGGAAAAAATTGTTTTTCCCTGCGGGGTTTCCATGTTTTCTAGCGTACTACACCTCTACGATGACTGGTAGTACCATTGGCCGACGTTCTGTTTTCTGGAACAAGAATGTGCCGATGTCGTCGCGGACGCCTTCTTTCACGTGCGCCCAGTTCTGCTCCATGGTGCGCTGCTTGGCGATGTGCTTTTCGATTACCTTCGCAATTTGTTCCCGTGTTTCTTTGATGAGTTCCTGATGGTCTTTCATATAGATGAATCCGCGGGAGATGATGTCGGGCTGGCCGATTATCTCCCCGGTCTTGCCGTCGACGATTGCAATGACGACAACCATGCCGTCCGATGCGAGCGCTTGGCGATCGCGAAGCACGACGCTTCCGACGTCTCCGACGCCGAGTCCGTCTACCATGATGTGCTTGATTTCATACTTCTCGCCGCTCAGGCGCGCCTTGTTATCGACGATTTCGATTACTTCGCCGTTTGCGGGCAAGAGCGCGTTGGATCTT
>CAZPRL010000076.1:0-4011 GCA_964589385.1 uncultured Candidatus Saccharibacteria bacterium
TGGACCTAGGACTCTGGCTTTCGCATTCGGCAAGCGCCGTTGCCCGAGTGTCGTATTCGAGTCACGAGACGGCGGAACAAGGATTCAGGCGTCGGGGCCGACAGGACCGATGACGGCCGTTACCGCAGTCGTTGTTGCGATAGCGCACGACAAGATTGCACAGCTTCTTCCGGGAGTAGCGGCGGATCACTTTATCAACACGACATTTCTTCTTGCGGGGGCGCTTCTTGCTCTGATGGCGCTCTTGCGCTTGGGGAAGTTCATTACATATGTTCCGAACGTGGTAATTTCCGGATTCATGAATGGAATTGCCATTATTATCTGGCTTGACCAAGTTCGAAAACTTCTTGGAACCGGCTCAATTGCGCCCATTGGCGGTCCGATGCTTGAAAATGTTTTTGTTGCGCTTGCGTGCGTTGCGCTTGCCTTCGGCATCCCGGTCATCACTCGCCGCTTCATGCCGCGCTTTGCCAGCTTGTTCTCTGCGACGCTTCTTACGATTGCAATCATGACTGGCGTTTCGGCAATGTTTCATTTGCCTATTGAACATGTAAGCTTGACGGCGAGCATTCGCTCTTGGGGGGATGTTACCTCTCTTGTTGCAAGCCAGTGGCCGACTGCATGGTCGTGGGATATCGTGCGCCTTGCAGCGCCGTATGCCGCACAGCTTGCGGTGCTTGCGTATCTTGATACCCTGCTTACTTCGCTTGTTATCGACAAGCTTACCGGAGAGAAAACGAAGCAGAATAAGGAATTGTTCGCACAGGGCCTTGCTACAGGGGCGGTTGCTTTGGTGGGAGGCATTCCGGGAGCGCAGGCAACCATTCGCTCCGTATTGATCGTGAAAGAAAAGGCGACGTTGCGCCTCGCCGGAATGCTGATCGGAATCTTTGCGCTTATCGAGATGATTTTATTCCAGGATTTTATCAATCTCATCCCGCAGGCGGTGTTTTCAGGAATACTCATCAAAGTCGGATACGACGTATTCGACTGGACACCCGTACGGCTCTATGCGAAAGAATGGATGCGGGACTACAGCCAGATGATCCATCAATTCTTTTCCCGGCATGATGACGAAAAGATATTCGTTACGAACAGGGAGTTCTTGATGGTCGTTGGCACTACGTTTGTGACTGTGGTTTGGGATTTGAATATTGCAGTCGGATTATTTACCGCACTGTTCTATGTGGCGAACAAGCTGCTTACCACAAAGAATCCGATGAGAGATTTGCAGCCGATTTTGGAAACAGAGGGCGTCCAAGACGAGCCATAGCGTTTGGCTTGTTTGGGGGAAAAGCATTGTTCTTTACAAAGAAGGAGTCTCAAGATGAATGGCGGATTTACTATTGGATTGTTCGGAGGAGCGGCAGTACTTTCCCTTCCGCTCATCGGTACGATACTGGGAAGAGGGAGCATGTCTTCCGAGCCAGAAGTATCGTTTCTATTCGGGGCAAGCGTATATTGCGGCATCGGGCTTCTGGTCTATTTCTGCTACCTTTCGGAAGTCAGCATCGAGCGGGATGATCCATTCTTTCGTTTCTGCAAAGAGCTCGCAACCAGGCTGGGAGGAGCGATTCTGGGAGCAAGCATTCCGTTTGCCGCCGCATTTGCTCTCGAACGAATGGCGGCGCATGTGATAGGGTATTGATCTCTTGAGCGAGTTTTACATAGCTGGGTCTTGTCTTTCGACAAGATGCCAGCTTTTTTGTGTATACTATATGCATAGCAATGCCTAAAAAGAAACGACCCAATGGAATATATCGAACGCTGGCGAAGCTTGCTGCCGGAGTTCTTGCGGGCGTTTGGCTGGTTACGTCCATACCTTTTGAGGGAGTGCTTACGGAATATGAAGTGGCAGCGCCTCTTGGGGCGCTGTTTGCCGGCGCGCTACTCGTTTCCATGTTTACGGTCGTTATCGGTACGGTGTTCATCGGAGTTCTCGCTTCCGCCATGCCAGTCTGGCAGCTCGTTATCTTAGGCGGCATCGGGTCGGTTCTTGTTGATAGTGCCATGTTTATCTTATTTCGCGGAACTATCGCGCAAGAAGCCAAGCCATTTATGAAAAAATGGCGCAGAAAACCGATTGTTCGAATACTGCATACGAAATATTTTCAGTGGATTATTCCTGTACTGGGAGCTGTCATTATCGCGTCGCCTCTTCCTGATGAAATCGGCGTAAGCATGCTCGGCGCTTCAAATATAAGCATACGCAAATTCATTGCGCTTTCATTTGTGATGGACTGTTTGGGAATTCTGGTCATCGTGCTTTCAGCACGAGCACTATTGTGATACATTGGCAGTATGAATTGGGTATTTTATGCGGTTCTTTCGGCCTTTTTCGCATCACTTGTTGCGATATTCGGGAAAATCGGTATTCGCGGGGTTGATAGCAATCTGGCGGTAGCGCTTCGGACGGTTGTCATCGTCTTCTTTGCGTGGACTATTGTGTGGTTCCAGGGCAATGCGGGAGATATCGCGAAAATTTCCAAATACTCCATGACATTTATTATTTTATCGGCATTTGCGACTGGGCTTTCCTGGCTGTTTTACTACAAGGCGCTCCAGTTGGGCGAGGCATCGCGCGTTGCTCCTATCGACAAGCTTTCTGTTGCTCTTACCGTAATTCTGGCATTCGTATTCTTAGGAGAAAAGCCGACGGTCGGCAATGTGCTTGGTGGAATATTCGTAACAGCAGGCGTGCTGATAACTGCGTTTGTAAAATAGGCTCATATGGCGGACAAGCTAGATCCCGAACTGTATAAAGTCGCACGGGAAAAAGGTACGGAAGCGCCGTTTACCGGCAAGTATGTAGACGAGCATGCAAGCGGCATGTATGCATGCGCCGTGTGTGGAGCGGAGCTGTTTTCTTCGGATGCAAAATTCGATTCCGGAACCGGCTGGCCGTCATTTACCGAGCCTGCGAACTTGGAACATATCGAATTGCGGGAAGATAATGATTTGGGCATGAAACGAACAGAAGTGGTCTGCAAGAATTGCAAAGCACATTTAGGGCACGTATTCGACGATGGCCCAAAAGAAGCCGGAGGAAAGCGATATTGTATTAATTCCGTTTGTTTGGATTTGAAAGGGGAGTAGGCGTAAAAGGTGCCTTTTATGCATTATATTGCGTTTTCAAACCCAAAGGGTTTGAAATGGTCGAAAATCTTTTATCACTTTTGGCGGTAACTGATAATATAAAATGATGATCATTTTCGTTGACGAATCCGGCATTCACAAATCAATAGATCATTCCGTTTTTGCATTAGTCTATGTTTCGACCGAGGACAGAGAAGTTTTTGAGCAAGCAGTTGTTGCAATTGAGCGGGAGCTTAATATTAAGGATTTTCATTGGTCGGATCATTCTTGGAATGTTCGAGAGAAATTCATTCGGAAACTGGCCAAGCTTCCGTTTACTGCCAAAATTGCTATTTTTAACAACCCAATTAATACGGCTGAAGCTTTAGAGTGGTCATTGCTTCATTTATTAACTGATAAGGAAGCCGATCAGATTCATATTGATGGTAAAAAACCTCGTTGGGTAGAACATAAGTTCAAGAAAGTGTTACGCGACAAAGGGATAACTGTGCGACATTTGCGGACTGATCGACATGCTTCTTCACCGGGCATTAGAGTCGCTGACGCCATCGCTGGACTAAGTAGGGCTTATTACGACAGAAAAACAAAAAATACAGAAAGGCTCTGGAGAATCATCAGGAAAAAAATCACCGCCCAGCTAGTGGGCGGTCAGGTTGACGAGTAAGACCTTGCGGCCACTCCCACACGGGGATCTGTCCTCGGACCTCGTTATGCTTCTATTATACGCGAATCGCTCCATATGTCAATCTCTCTTGTCCTGTCAGTTAAGCTTTAAAATTGCACACCCTTCTTTTCTGGGCATAAAACATGCCATTTACCGCACTATATTGCGTTTTCCAACATCGGATGTTGGAAATGCTACGAACCTCACCCAGCCTCTCCTTCGTAAGGAGAGGAGACGACGGAAAACACCCT
>CAZPRL010000077.1:0-3997 GCA_964589385.1 uncultured Candidatus Saccharibacteria bacterium
ATCCCCGACCCACAATGCAAGACATGTACACCGGAGCAGAAGGATCGCCGGTACAGACAAAAGACATGGCTGCGTTTTTATCAGGTGGAGAAAACGGCTTCAACCGATAAAGCGCATCTATACCTTCCTCAATTTCCATGAGCCCCAGCAGCGCGCGATCTTCTCTTCGATCAGGTTCAAACAGCACGAAACCGGGAGCAATCCCATAGAGCGTTCCAAGAAAATACTTCTTTGTCGCGGAACCTGCAATCGGAACATACAGCGGTACTCCGTCAATGGAATATTCCTCAGAATACTCCTGTACATTCGCAAGATGAAAAAGATAGCCTCGAAACATGGTGATGGGGCGAACCTCCGCCCACATTTCCTTCAACGCTTCCCACTGATAAAGCTGCAGCACATCTCTAGCCACGACACACACTCCTTTCAATTGTAAAGATGCAAAAAGTATTCCGCTCCGCTTCTCTAAGATACCTTACTTCCCCCAGGCTTCTTGATACTGGGACTTTGTATGGTACGGAGAAACAAGCACCGCTTTTACAAGAATAGCGTCCTTATCCGTCTGCATCGTTGCCTTCGTATACTTTTCGCGCAGCTTCGCAAGCTTTATTTTGCGCCCCTGGCGCAGTTTTTGTTCTGTTCTTCGTGGCTTTGACATAGTGGCAATAGTAAGGGAAGAGCGGTAAAAACGCAAGGTAGCGCCCCTCTTCGCCATCCTATATAATAAAACGATGCATAAAGGACTTCTTGGAGTGTCGTTTCTCGGACTTGCCATTTCGGGCTACTTGCTTATTACATACGTTTCCCCCGATCCGATTGCCTGCATAAGCGGAGAGGGCTGCCTTGTGGCGCAATTGAGCGAATATTCTTCATTCTTCAATATCCCGACTCCCGCATATGGCGTCATATTCTATTTCGCGCTTGGGATAATCGCAGCCATATGGTCGAACGAAAATCATAGGCAGCTGCAAATGCCTCTTGCCCTCCTTACCAGCATCGGTCTTGGCATTTCCATTTTTCTGACATATGTAGAAGCCTTCATCATCCGCGCATGGTGCTCCTGGTGTCTCTCAAGCGCATTCCTCACGATTGTTGCATTCGTCATCGCTTGGCGGTTACTATCAAGATACGATTACCCTAAATCATAACACTACGTATGCAACTTACCTCTGACACAAAATTCGTTATCGGAATCCTTCTTGTAACAATTATTGTAATTGCAGGAGGCGCATATATCACCAGCACAAAATCCCAAAATATCCCGGTACAGACTGTTCCCGATTCACTCACAAGCCGCCTTGTTCGCGATGACGCGCCAAGGATGGGCGCAAGCGATGCAAAAGTAACATTTGTTGAGTTTGTGGATTTTGAGTGTCCGGTATGCGGATCGGTGCATCCGATAATCAAAGAGCTTCAGGAAGCATACAAAGACCGTTCTGTGCGCTTCGTATTCCGAAACTTTCCTCTCTCTCAGCATAAGAATGCATTTATGGCATCCGAAGCTGCCATGGAAGCGCATAATCAGAATAAGTTCTGGGAATACAACAATGTGCTGTTTGAAAACCAAACGAGCCTGGCACAGGAAGACCTTGTACGATATGCTGAAGCGCTCGGGTTAAACAGCGATCTGTTCAAACAGGCGCTTGAGAACCATACATGGGAAAATCGCGTACGCGAAGACATAACAGACGGCAACGCATTAAGCGTGCAGGGGACGCCCACGATATTCATTAATAATATCCGCTATACGGGCAAGTACTCGTTTGAAGACTTTGCGAAGATAATCGACGAGCAGCTAAATTCTTAAATCGCATATTCTATGGATATTATTTCTTTTAACCCGGATCTCGGATTATTTCTATTGCGCATTGCAATCGGGGCAGTCTTCTTGGCTCACGGGCCAGCTAAGTTCACCGACACGGCGAATAAAGCAAAGGCAATGGGCGTGCCAACCAATCTCCTCTTTGCCGTTGCAACCCTGGAAACATTTGGCGCAGTCGCAATGATTCTCGGCTCCTTTACGCAATTGGCATCGCTTGGAATAATCGCGGTCATGCTTGGAGCAATCTACATGAAGACGCAAAAATGGGGCAAAAAGTTTACCGGAGATTCGGGATGGGAACTCGATTTTATCTTGATAGCAGCGGTACTCGCAATTCTCCTCATCGGCCCCGGAAGCTACACGATTTAGGCCAAAGAGGTCCTAGCGTACGCGATACACCCTCGCCGTTGTATCGGTCCATTTTGTCGTAAATTCTGCAATCGGATCAAAGTGCTGCGGAAGCTCTTCTATAAGTTTTGCAAAATAGGGATTCTCTTCCGTATCTACGACATATTCGACACTCGCTTCTCGCATCATGGCAAGCTGGGCGTGAACGTCTCGAAGAGAGTCCGGCATCGTAATAAACCGATCTGCGGGCAAATATACGCGGAACTGCAGATCGCTGCCTTCTGCCGTAGCCACAATGCCCTCTTGAAATCGCAGATGCCGAGCGGCCCCGAGCAATACGGTCTGCCCTGCGGATTTTTCGTTATAGTCGCTCAATTGGCCCGACAAATGTTCTCTTGTATCCGCATACGCAAACATTCCCATCATGCATAATGCAAACAATGCGAAAAAACGCGAAGTCCTCGTGCCAATACCTGCGCCGCTTGCCATGTAGAGCCCGCCGGCAGTAGCAAGGGCGATAAATGGAATAATTTGAAGATAATACCTGGTTTTCGGCAATATTGCCGTAATAGCGATTGCCTGTACAATAATCATAAGAACAATCGGTATGCTCACGCGCGGACGAAACAGAAGCGCAGCCCCCGTACCGACTCCTGCAATGCCGGCAAACAGCGCGATAAAAAACTTTGCATCACCGGGTCCGAAAAGCGTTCCGGCAAGAAGCGCAGCGCATACAAGAGCAGGAAATGCCGCGATCATATATCTCGGATAACCATATCGCTTGAAAAACCACAACCCGGCAATACCAAGAAGTACGCCATACCCAAGCCATGCAAACGGATTTCCGACATGCTCCTGCAGTATCCACAATCTGCCGATAAATAAGCGAAATGCGTCGAGACTGGGCGCAAACGTTTCCCATGTAAGCCCCAGATACAATCCCTCATCGCCCTGAATGTCCGAAATGGTCCGCACGCCTGCGCTGCCATTTAGCGGCGCTAAGATAAAGGGAATCATAAGAAGCGCAAGAACGGGAACCATATTCCGCACAATAGCTTGCATGCGTAATCGATATATAACCCAAGATGCGGGAACAAGAATTCCTGCAGCGGCAGCGCCTTCGTATCGAACGAGCGTGGCAAGCGCCACGGCAATATGCATACTATATGTTCGACCCAGCAGAAATGCATACGATGCGGCAAAGATAAGAGCGGCATAGGCCGTATTCGCAAGTCCCTGTACGGACTCGAACTGATAGTCTCGATTCATGGATAGCAGTGCCCCTGCACCGAGAGCAAAAGAAAGAGGAACGCCGAAACGCAAAAGAAAAAGCGGCACGAGAATAACCGTGCCGATTGCCGCAAGGATGCTCACGCCTCTCGCCCACATCACAGGGTCCAAAAATGGCAGCAGTCCGGGCATAATCAGCAACGAATACAAAGGAGCTTTTCGAAAATCCGCCGCAAACGGATCCTCCCCGGCAATCCATGCTCGGCTCTTCAAGAAATAATTGAACGCGTCTCCGCCATATGCGCTTTCGACTCCAAGCGCAAGCGGAACACGAAGATAAATAGTAAGAAATACAAGCGCCAAAAGACCCAACAGTAGCCCCGCGCCCTTCATGCGGCGTTCCAAAAACTCGCATGCAAGCAAGATACCGGCTGCGGCCATGCCGCCAAATACCATCAGAAAGCCAAGCCGTGCGCGCCCTTCATGCTCATCGGTCCACCTGCTTGCATACTCCCACACCGGCATCCTCTCGCGCACGGAAAGTGCAAGCTGTCTGTCATATATGTTAAACCGCACGCCAATCGGATTTTCTTGCAG
>CAZPRL010000078.1:0-3965 GCA_964589385.1 uncultured Candidatus Saccharibacteria bacterium
GGCCGGGCGAAGGCGGACGATACGCGCTGGTGAAGCGCGCGGCGGACGGCACGATCGCCGACGTGACCCCCCGACACATGAACGTCCGGTCGCGGGTGCATGAATACGGCGGCGACGGCTATGTCGTCTCACAGGGCGTCGCGTTCTTTGCGAACTTTGCGGATCAGCGCGTGTATCGCCTCTCGCCCGGGCAGGGTCCGCAGCCCGTGACGCCGGAGGGCGCGTGGTTCTATGCGGACTTCGCGCTGGATCTGCGGCGGCAGCGGCTGATCTGCGTGCGCGAAGACCACACCGGGCCCGGCGAGGCGGTGAACACGCTCGTCGGCATTCCTGGGGGTCCGGCTTCCGCCTCCGCCAAGGCTTCGGCGGACAAGTCCGCTCCGGCAACGCCAGCAAAATAACCTATGCAAGCTTCAGCTACACAAAAACACGCTCGAATGTCTCCTCGAAAACTTCGTCCCTATGCGCGGCTGATTTCCGGCATGCCAACAGCTAAGGCGCTTGTCCAGCTTACCTATGCTCCCGGCAAAGCCCCGGAAATTATCCAAGCTGTCTTGCAGAGCGCGATTGCGAATGCAACAAACAATTTTCAGATGGAGGGGTCCGAGCTGAAAGTTTCCCGCGTTATTATCAATCAAGGCCTTGTAATGAAGAGCTTCATGCCGGTTGCAAAAGGAATGGCGCATCCGATTTTGAAACTGACTGCCCATGTTACCGTAACGGTTGAAGGCGAAGTTATGAAGCAGACAGGGAAAAAGGCTGCCACCTCAAAGAACGAAAAGATAGAAACGCTGACTACGGATACCTTTGTAGCTCTCGAAGAAAAAGAAGCGAAAAAGCAGGCAAGAGAGCTGGAGAAAGAAGAAAGCAAGAAAGCAAAAACCGTTTTGGCGGAGCATAGCGAAGAGGCGTCCCCCGACAAGCAGAGCTCGGTAGCATTTCAAAAAATGAAGATGAACCAGCAGGGCGGCGATCCGAAAGAAACGCACCGAAGAGAGAGCAAAAAGACGCATCGAAGAAAAAGCATCGGATAACACGCACTACCTATGGGAAGAAAAACAAATCCAAATATTTTACGAATCGGAAACATTCTCCATAATTGGGATGCCAAGTGGTTTTCCGATACGCCGAAAGATTTTAGCGAAAAGCTTATTGAAGATATTAAGATACGAAACTATCTTCGCAAGCAAATGCGCCAGGCTTCCATATCTCGAGTGGAGATTGTGCGCCAAGCGCGAGAGACCGTTCTTACGATTCATACATCCCGTCCGGCAGTCGTTATTGGCCGAGGCGGATCGGGCATTGAAAAAATCCAGAAAGACCTTGCGAAGATATTCGGCAAAAAAGTACGATTTAAGATTAATGTCCAGGAAATCCGCAATCCGGATACTGATGCGGCCGCTTTGGCCACACAGGTGATTGATCAGATTGAGCGCCGCATGCCGTATCGGCGCGTGCTGAAGCAGGCAGTTGGCAGATCGATGCAGGCGGGCGCACGCGGAGTTCGAGTTGCAATTGCTGGGCGGCTCAATGGCGCTGATATTGCACGGCGCGAGTGGCTTTCGGACGGAAACGTTCCTCTCCATACGTTTCGTGCTGATATTTCTTATGCGGTGCGCACGGCGTTTACGACATTCGGAACAATCGGCGTGAAGGTGTGGATCAATCGCGGAGAATATGCTGCAGAAACAGAAGAAAAGCCGGGTGAAGCTATTCGTACCGTAAAGGAAGCAAAGATAGCTCCTCGCCGACGCACATCATTGGCAGAGAAGGTTGCAAAAAGCAAAAAATAACCTATGGCATTTATTCCCCGCAAAGTAAAGCATCGCAAGCACCAGAAGGGTTCCGTCCGGGGCGCTTCGAAGGGCGCGCTTACGATTGATTTCGGGCAATACGGCCTGAAGGCGATGGAGAGCCGATGGGTTTCCGCACGGCAAATAGAAGCTGCGCGCCGAGCGGTTACGCGCCACGCAAAGCGAAGCGGCAAGGTGTGGATTCGAATTTTCCCTGACAAGCCTATCACCGCAAAGGGACAAGAGCTTCCGATGGGAAAAGGAAAAGGGTCGGTTGACCACTTTGTTGCCGTAGTGCATCGAGGAAGAATTTTATTTGAAGTAGACGGAATGGATGAGATTACTGCGCGCGAAGGATTAAAGCTCGCCGCTCAAAAGCTTCCGCTCAAAACGAAGTTTGTTTCTAAAATGTCCTAGTCCTATGAACATGCAAGAACTGAAACAACTAACAAAAGAAGAGCTGTCGCAAAAGCTTACTGCGTCGCAGGAAAAGCTGCATTTTGTTCGTGAAGAAGTCATGGCGGGAAAAGACAAAAACCATGCCCAGCTTCGCGGTCTGAAAAGAGATATAGCGCAAATTGCCACTTGTATTTCCGAGCTTTCTCGTTCATAATGTATTTTTATGAAAAAAACACAACAACCTGAAAAAGAAGCGCATCAGCGAGAGCTGGAAGGCGTTGTTGTGCGAAAATCCGGCATCAAAACGGTTGCCGTAGAAGTGGTTCGGGTTATCGCTCATGGCTTGTATGACAAGCGCGTAAAGAGAACCAAGCGCTATTTGGTTCATGATGAAAGCGACACGGTCGAGGTGGGAAGCAAAGTTACGATTCGCGAATCTCGGCCGCTTTCCGCTCGCAAGCGATGGATTGTTATTTCTCAGCAAGATAAGAAATAGCCTATGATTCAGGAAGAAGCAAAACTGACTGTTGCGGATAATTCCGGAGGGAAGATGATCAAGGTCATCCGCATTTTAGGTTCAACGCATCGCCGATATGCATATATCGGAGATGTCGTTGTTGCGGCAGTAAAGGTTGCAGAACCTCGTGCAACGGTAAAGAAGGGCGATATTGTCCGCGCGGTCATTGTCCGCGTCCGCAAAGAGCATAAGCGCCCTGACGGAACCGCAATTCGATTTGATGACAATGCGGCGGTGATTGTGACGAAGGAATCCAAAGAGCCGGTTGGAACTCGCGTGTTCGGACCTATCGCTCGAGAACTTCGCACCAAAGGATTTCAAAAAATCGTATCTTTAGCTCCTGAAGTCTGGTAATTTCTATGGCACAGCTTTCAAAAATTAAACGAGGGGATATCGTACGAGTGCTGCGAGGCAAGGATGCCGGCGCGCAGGCGAAAGTACTTGCCGTATTGCCACTGGATGGCAAGGTAGTTGTGGAAGGACTAAATATGGTAAAAAAGCACGTTCGAGCCCGCTCTACAAGCCAAAAAGGGCAGCGTGTAAGCATTGCCGCTCCTATTCGCGTTGCGAATGTTCAGCTTATCTGTTCCCAATGCAAAAAAGGCACTCGTATCGGCATTACGCGAGAAAACGGCGTACGCCAGAGAGTATGCAAAAAATGCAGCGCGGTTATTGAGTAGCTTCTTTCCTATGACTGTTATTACTCCAATTACAAAAAAGCTTTCAGAAACACTCGGGATAAAAAATATCCATGCTGTTCCTCGCGTCACAAAAGTGATCGTGAGCGTTGGCGTGGGAAAGAACCGCGACAATAAGCAATACATTGAAGCGGTGCAGAAAGACCTTGCTGCGATTACGGGACAGAAACCGAAAGAGAATATCGCAAAGCAGTCTGTCGCAGGCTTCAATGTACGAGAAGGGAACCTTGTGGGATACACCGTGACGCTCCGCGGCAAGCGGATGGAAGATTTTATCATTCGGTTTGTAAACGTTTCGCTTCCGCGCGTGCGGGATTTTCGCGGACTTTCCCTCTCCGTGCTTGATGGCCAGGGCAATGCCACTATCGGGCTTACGGAGCACTTGGCGTTTCCGGAGATTCAGGCTGATAAGACAGACGTGATTTTCGGAGTGCGCATTACGTTTGTAACGACTGCAATGAACAACGAAGAGGCGGAAAAGATGTTTCGAGCGCTCGGTTTTCCTTTCAAAGAGCAAGGTGTTGCAGAAGATGACTAATTAGGCTATTCTCATTACTT
>CAZPRL010000079.1:0-3914 GCA_964589385.1 uncultured Candidatus Saccharibacteria bacterium
GCCTGGAATTGTACTATTGCTTCGTCCCACGGGGAAATGCGAAAATGGGCAACCTCCGGACAGAATTCACCCTCTGCCTCGCCTTCTTTTGCATAGCGAACGCGTAAGAGAGCCTGTTTCTTTGCACTTTCGCCCACTACAAGCAAATCATCATACTGATGGCTTCTATAGAGCAGAATATTTTGTATGGGCTCGACTTCGGAAAATACTGCACCTTTGCCGCGTAGGCAGGCGATAAGAGGTCTGTCATCAACAAATGGAGATGCGGAAGTTGTTCGATTTCCAAGATCAAATTGCGCAACGCTTCCCCCTGTCTTCAAAAACGGAATGAGCGTGCTGAACAAGGACCACGCAAGCAAACAAACCGCAACGGCAATCGGAGTAACAGAAAGCACAGGCAGTTTCCGAGCCAGTTTTTCCATGACGGCTCCGAACCCTAAGCCCGCAAGCAGCCATACCCCGAGCGCCGTGATAACAAAATAGCGAAGCGAATAGCGGTCTATCATATACAATATTCCAACCGTATGAAGAGCCGTAATGCTTGCGATAATCCACGGGATTCTTGTCCGCACCAAGACAAACGCAAGCAGCACTCCGGCAGAGATCACAAGAAATATTCCCAGTATTGCGCTTTGAGAAAATTCGATGCCGGTATATTGTGCAACAAAGGATGAGCCCGAAACGTAGAGCGGCAGTGCGTGCCAAAGATCGGATATGCGCTCTCCGAACAGAAGCGTCGTTTCCGAAGTATCGCCCTGATCTTCTGTCATCAATGCCAAAATAGCAGCCTGCATTCCAAATCCTGCCCAGAACCCGATAAGGGCCGGCCATGCGCGAAGAATATTCGGACGATACGCAACAAAAAGGACAAGCAAAAGGGCTATCAGCGTAGGAAGAAACAGCAGGTGCGTCTGGAGTCCTACCCCCGCCGCAAGGCCGGCAAGCAGCCAGCGATATTTCCCCTTGCTTTGCAATGCATATACGCAGAGAACCGCAAATAGCGGCAGTAGCGTAATTGCCCAGCCAAGGCGCTGGTATGTGATGAATATCGGAGAAAAACAGAGGAACACGAGCGCAAGATATGCCTGTTCTTTTTCCGCGTATTTTTTCAGCAGTGCGGCAGAAATAACAAAGAATGCCAAGTTCGCAAAAAATACCGGCAAACGGACAGCCAAGGAAGAATATGTAAGCACGCCGATAAACGGCATGCGCGCATAGTCAGTCAATACTCCGATATAGGAACGCTCCCCCAGCACGGGACTTTTTTCTTCCGTAAGAATCTGGTATGCGTTTTCGCCCTCGGATGCCTCATCTCCCAAAAACCCCGGAACCCGATGCAGATAGGCGAGGTTCGCAAAGAAAAATAAAGTAAAGAGAATAATAGTTCGCTTGTCCATAGTATCTTCTATACTATAGTATACTTGAATAATATGGCGAAAAAGAACCGCATTATTTTCGGAGTAGCTGCCATAGCATGCATTGCACTTTTTGCCCCTATATACCAAACTCGCGTCGTATCCTACGGCATAGACGCATACAGCAACCACAAACCGATTTTTGGAAATCGGAGTGAAAAAATCGCCCTGAAAACAGCGTCGCATACCCGCGCCATCGGCATGATATTTGTCGATATGCGAAGATCAGAGCATCTTACCGATGTATCCGTACGCATAACAGATGCAAAAACAAATGCGCTCATCGCGCAGCCGACAATTCCGAAAGAAGAAATCAAAGACGACTCGTTTGCATTTGCAAACCTGGAAGATACGGCTATCCCAGCGGGCGCCGATATTCATATTGAGCTTTCAGCTCCCGATGCAACGAACAAAAATCCAATCGGCATGCGCTTCGGAGAAAAGAATATTGAACCTGCTATCGCGCTCAAAGAGCGCGTACCGCTCTGGAACGCAATACTCACGATTGGAAAGAACCGCGCGTCTGACTGGAAACATGTCGGCATTGCGGCAGCCGGATCACTTCTTGTTGCGCTGCCTGCACTTATGGGAAAAAATAAAAAACGATACTATCTCATTGTGCTTGGAATAATTATTGCAGCAGGACTCTATTCACGCTTCTGGGTAACATCCCAATTCGGAGGAGTCAGCGGAGGAGATGCATATAACTACCTGGCAATTACCACTGCGCTTTCGGAACTGCAAAATCCGTTCGAAAACGCAAAACGCCTGCCGGGATATCCGCTTCTTCTTGTGCCAATACTGGTATCAGAAGCCTTTGACGAACAATTCGTTATGCGAAGCATACAAATTATTGCGAGCATGTGGGCGGCAGTAGCACTTGCTGCGCTTGCGCGAAGCTTGAAGCTTTCTTGGCCGGTCGCGATTGCATCCGGCGCAATTCTCGCATTTCAGAAAGATTATTTTTGGACATCTACGCGCCCGGAGCCCTACGCCCTCTATGCCGCGCTTCTTGTAACGGCACTCTGGCTGTATGTTCGAATATACCAAAAAGCGCCGGCATATTACTCTATTATTTTTGGAATTGTTCTTGGATACTCTGCTATGGTTCGGCAAGAAGGGTTTGTTTTTGCCGCAGTGCTTGGAGCATGTTCGCTTGCATATGAAATGTATGCAATAAAAAGCCATGGACTAAAAATATGGAAAAACTCTGCCATGCGCTTTGCTCTCATGTACCTGCCCGCACTTTTGATCGTATTGCCATTTTTTATCCATAATATCAGCGAATATGGCACCCCGTTCTATACTCCATATTTAGAGGGAGAGCGCCTGCAAATAGTAGACTCATTCCATGCCTTTAAGGATGCTATCGACGCAACCTGGGGCGTCCTCGGGTCCATGTGGAAGCCTGCATGGGAGCAGTTGGAACGGCTGGATTTTACAACACTGCCTTTTATAACATCGGTTATCGGCATCTGGTCATGGTATGTATTTTTGCGAAGCAACCAGGCAAAGAAATATGCGCCGCTTGTATCAGCATTGCTTGTAATTGCATGGCTTGCCCTTATCGCGGGTGCGGTATATGCAAAGCCGTTTATAAGTGGAAATCTGCCGATTATCACTGCAGGATTCATCTTGGCAACTATTCCTGTATTTCTTCTGGAAACAAAATTTGCCGGACTCGTTATTCTGCTCGTTCTTATATCGCAATTGGGTATTGCAACGTGGTTCCATCCGTTCCCGAAACATTACGAACAATCATATCCGTTGATTATACTCATGATTGCAACAGCTTTGCTTGCACGTATTCCAAAACATAAAATACTTGCCTCATCGAGCATTGCCATGGCGCTGCTCCCATTCTTTTTGGTTGCCTCTTTTCTTGCACAAAAAGTAAATGCCGCAATAGACCGGCAAAATGAAGATAGCGCGCTTGATTCCGTTACCTACCGAGCCGCCCGCTATGCGCGAGATTTGCCCGCGCCCATCGGCTTCGACCAGGCATACTTGCCCGCACGATTATATTTTGATCCGAACGCAATATACTTCCCTTCAGAAGAAAATCCATCGCAAGAAATGGAACAGCGATGGTTAAGCGAGCATCCGGTCAAAACGCTTGTTGTGACAAACTCAAACAATGTCTTCAAAAAAGCACATGCTACCTGGAAACATCTGGCAACGTTCAAAGCGGCATCAGATGATGAGAGAATAGAAGAAGCGACTATTTATGAACTTCCTTGATTTTGAGCCTTTGCAGGGAGCGCTTGCGGGCATTCTATTTGGCATTGGCGTATTGCTCGTTGCATATATTCCAAAATACAAGTGGCTTGCAGCATCCCTTGTATGTATTGCAATTACCCCGATTGCACTTTTGCCATTTTGGTTTTCATATGGCGATCTGGGAATCTCTGACTGGGATTACTACTTCTCTATGCACAGCACGCTCCAGAAAAGCATTGGTGAGTTCCATCAATTTCCGCTTTGGAATCCATACGTATG
>CAZPRL010000080.1:0-3832 GCA_964589385.1 uncultured Candidatus Saccharibacteria bacterium
CGCCTCCCAAGATAGCGGCAAGCAGAGACACCGCATACCTTCGCGGATCGGTCGCCGAAACTCCCGGCACTCCAACCATCATATGGGTCTGATCGAGCGTCTTGCGGTACTCATGCACAAACGGCTTTGCAGGAGATTTCTTCGGAGCCGTTTTCGGAATTGTTTCCTCGCCTTCAACAAGCGGGCTGAAAAGTTTTGCAAGCATTTTTTGCGTTTTCTTCACATCCACATTGCCTGCGACAACAACGATTGCATTGCCGGTATGGTAATGAGATTTCACATACGATAAAAAGTCTTTCTGTTTCATCGCGCCGACGGTTTCTTTTCTTCCGTCAACTCTCCGGCCCAGCCCGTGATCCCCGAACAGCGCGTCCTGCCAAAGATGGTGGATATGCCGCATCGGATTGTCTGTATACATTTTGATTTCCTCTTGAATAACTCCGCGCTCGCGCTCGATTTCCTCAACAGGAAAAAGCGGGCGCAGCAAAATATCAGAAACCACATCAGCTCCGCGCTCCAAATGCTCGGATGCAACCTTTACGTAATATCCGGTAAATTCTTCTGTCGTAAACGCATTAAACTCTCCGCCTACATTGTCTACCGCTTCCGCGATTTCTTTTGTAGTAGGGCGAGTTTCCGTTCCCTTAAAAAACATGTGCTCAAGAAAATGAGACAGTCCTGACTGCTTGGGAGTCTCATACCGAGACCCGACTCCGATTAATACTAAGATGGTAGCCGATGCCACTTCATGGCGAGGCAAGATGATTGTTCTAAGGCCCGAAGGCAGCGTTTTTTTAATGAGAGAAAATTGTGGCATGTAAGTACTGTATTTGTTTGTGCCCGCAAGGTCAAGAAAAAAGCCTATATTTTTCCTGCGAGGTATTCCGATAATGCTGTAATTGCGACTCTTTCCTGTTCCATCGAATCGCGACCCCTGACCGTAACCGCCTTATCCTCCAAGCTGTCATAGTCAATCGTAATGCAATATGGGGTACCAATTTCATCTTGCCTGCGATAGCGCTTTCCAATAGATTGCGTTTCATCGTATTCGACAGACATATCTCTCGAAAGCGTCTGAACGATTTCTTTCGCAATGCCTGTAAGCTCCGGCTTTTTCATAAGCGGCAATACGGCAGCCTGGTAGGGGGCCAATTGCGCAGGCAATTTCAGCACCGTACGCATCTCGCCTTTCACTTCTTCTTCGTGATACGCAGATACGAGCACCGCAAGCACGGTACGATCAACGCCGAATGTCGGCTCAATTACATGGGGAATAAACTTTTCGTTTGTTTCCGGATCCAAATATGACATGTCTTTTCCGGACGCCTTTGCATGGCTCTGCAAATCAAAATCGCCCCGATACGCAATTCCGTACAGCTCGCCTCTTCCGAACGGAAAATCAAACTCAATATCGACCGTCCGGCTGGAATAGTGCGCACGTTCGCTTTCCGGCACCTCCAGGTCATGAATTCTGCTCATGTCAATTCCGCAAAAAGCGACCCACTCTTTCATCAGGTCAAGCCACTGCTCAAACTGACTCTCCCACATGTCCGGGTGTACGAAATACTCTATTTCCATCTGCTCAAATTCTCGCGTACGGAAAATAAAATTGCCGGGAGTTATTTCATTTCTGAATGCTTTTCCAATTTGCGCAATTCCGAACGGCACTTTCTTTCTGGTTGAGGCAAGCACTTGAGGGAAATCAACAAACATCGCCTGCGCCGTTTCCGGACGAAGATACACTTCGCTTCCGGTCTCTTCCGAAGGACCAAGGTTCGTTTTGAACATAAGATTAAACTGCTTTGGACTGGTAAATCCGTCTTTCTGCCCGCATGCCTGGCATGGCTTTGCGCCAGCAATTTGATCTTCCCGAAAGCGCGCATGGCATTTTTTGCACTCCACTAATGGATCACTAAATGTCGCCACGTGTCCGGACGCTTCCCATACTTTCGGGTTCATAATAACCGCAGCATCTATTCCGACCACATCCTGCCTTCCACGAACGAACTTCTTCCACCATGCAGCCTTAATATTGTTTTTCAGCTCAACTCCGAGTGGACCGTAGTCCCAGCTGTTTGCCAGCCCGCCATATATTTCAGAACCGGCAAAAATAAAGCCTCGGCGCTTGGCGAGATTGACCAACGTATCCATTGACGGAACATTATCCATACAATCCAGCCTATATCAAAACTTTTTTAAAAGCTACTTCCAGCTTTTGATTTCCCGCGCAATGCTGCGGATTTCATGATTTTTTTCTAATTCCATTGTCTTCAGCGTCTTATCCCGTTCGTGTTGAATTTCGCGCCGTTCTTTTTGCTCGAACCGGCCGAAATACTTTTCCGCATCATCCGGCTTCATTCTTCTTTCATATCGAGCCTGCTGTTTTTCCAGAGCTCGCGCAATTTCCTTATTTTCTTTTTTCCACTCTTTCTTTAATCCCTTCTGCTGTTCCTTGTGGCGTTCCAATACCTCTTTTTTGCGGCGGCTCCATTCGCGGCTATACTCGCTCGTCCCGAACGTATTGCGAAGAGCGGATCCGCTTTGCGCAACGCGCCGCATGCGGTCCTCCTCCGATTCTCGCCTTGACCCTCCGATGATGGCAGAAAAGAAAGACATGGAGAGATTATAGCACGATTTCCTCCCCTTTCTTCGTAATAACCTCTCGAATAGCCTTCATAAGCTCTACATAAAACGCGATATTCGAAATAACCGCCAGTCTCATTCCGGACGGAGCCTCGGCACGCATTAAATGATGCACATACGATCGGGTATAGGGCTTTTGTATGACGGCGTTATCTGGCGCAAATACGCTTTGATCATTCGCAAAATCCGATTTCGTAATATCGATAACCGTATAGAGCGCTGCAGGATTAATAGGGCGCTGCGGATCAACAAGACATGCGTTCAGCTCTTCATAATTCAACGCGGAAAATATCTGCCCATGGCGCGCATTGCGAATAGGCAAAACACAGTCAAACTGATCAACTCCCAAGCGTACAGCTTCAACGATATCTTCCGGCTTTCCATACCCCATCAGATACCGCGGAGAATCCTCCGGCAAGAACCCGACCGTAGCGCTCACAACGGGGCCGAGTTTTTTCTCCCCCTTCTCTTGCAGCTCTCCTCCGATGCTATAGCCGAAAAACCCGATTTCCCGCAGCGCATGCGCCGCCTTCTCCCGAAGATGCGGATAGAGCCCTCCCTGAACGATTCCATACAACGCTTGTCTTTCTCCGGAGATTCTTTCCTGCGCATCTTTCGACTGCTTTGCCCATGCTGTTGTTCGCTCGATAGCTTTTTCCACTTCCTGTTCAGATGCAGAAAATGGTGTACATACATCCAGCGGCATAATAATATCCGCACCGAGCTTGGACTCAATTTCGATAACCCCTTCCGGAGTAAACCTGTGACTGTCGCCATCGAGCGGACTTCGAAATGTTACTCCTTCATTATCGACCTTCACGTGGCTTCCGAGGCTAAAAACCTGATACCCTCCCGAGTCGGTCGTCATCGGCTTATCCCACTGCATCATTCCATGAAGTCCGCCAAGTGCTGCCACCCGATCCTCTCCGGGCCGCAAATGCAAGTGATACGTATTTGCGAGCATGATATCCGCTCCAAGCGCTTCCATATCTTCACTGAAAACTTGCCCCCGAATAGCGCCTTGCGTTGCGACAAACTGAAAAAAGGGTCCGGGAATTACACCGTGAGGGGTAGCAAGGCTCGATAACCTCGCCTTATGCAGCTTCTTTTGTACGATAAATGAAAACATAGATAGCCTAAAAGCTAACAGCTATACGCTAAAAGCTCAAATCATTCCACTTCTCCGTTT
>CAZPRL010000081.1:0-3748 GCA_964589385.1 uncultured Candidatus Saccharibacteria bacterium
AAATCGCCGTTCAAGGCCGGGAAATGAAGCAAGGGAAGCAAGAGCTTTCTGAACAGGTATGCCCAAGCGTTCCGCGGCTGTTGCGGCGAGCATCGCATTCATGCTCATATGCTTGCCCGGAAGCGGCGGCTTGAATGATGATTCGTTAGCTTCAGTCACCAGAACAGTGTTGTCAGGCCAGGTAATATTCGGATGATTGTCATGTTCCTTTTTCGGAACAGCAATAATGCCGTCTTTCTGCACGCGCGCAATAAATTCGGCATATGCATACTCTACGTCTGTGATAGATGAAAATGCATCCGGGTGGTCAAAATCAATCGTCGTAATAATAGCATGCGCGGGAGCAAGCGGCAGAAAATGCCGGCGGTATTCATCCGCCTCCACGATAAAGTATTTGCCGTTCCCTAGTCGTGCATGCCCCCCCGGCAGGCCGATCATTTTTGCGCCAATCAATACGGTAGGATCCAGTCCCGCTTCGATACACATATGCGCCAGGAAAGCTGTTGTGGAAGATTTGCCATGGGTTCCGGTTATCGCAATTGTTGTATATGCCTGAGAAAATTCTCCAAGAGCTTCATGGTATGGGATTTGCTTGATGCCGCGCGCGCTTGCCGCTTGCCGCAATGGATGAGTTTCCGGCGCCGCATCGGTGTATACCAGCAAGGATATATTCGAAAGGCTCTCTTGCGCTTCAGAAAGGCTTACTCCCGGGATGTCTACGTTATCATCATATGCAATAACGTTCCGGCCGCTTTCGCGAAAGAGATATGCCAACCCTTGCATGCCGGTTCCACCTGCGCCCAAGAAAAGCGATGTGCTATTCATATACGATACAGTATTCCCTATTTTTTTGCGGGACGGAAGCCGCTTGCAATTTGGATTGCAAGATCGGCAATATCATGCGCCGCATTTGGAAAATCGAGCAAGGCTACATTTTCTGTAAGAGTTGTCCGGAGAGATTCGTCGGAAAGAAGCCGGAACATGCTTTGTTTGAGCAAGTGGGGATTCACATTGTCCGGATCGAGCACAAGCGCGGCTCCGGCCGCTTCAAATGCAAGTGCATTTTTTCTCTGATGGTCGTTTGCCGCAGAGGCGAGCGGAATAATAAGCGAAGGGATTTGAAATCGTGCAATTTCCGCAAGCGTGCTTGCTCCCGCCCTGATGATTGCAACGTCGCTTGCAAGAAAGGCCGTTACCATAGTGTCGCTTAAATACGGGAATACTTTATAGAGTTCTTTTCGGGGAGAGTTTGCAAGAATTTCAGTTGCTACCTTTGAGACGGCATCAAATTGCTTTGGCCCGGCAATATGGATAACCGCCGCTTTTTCAATAAGCTCGGGAAGGAGCGCGAGAACGGCTTCGTTGATTTGCTGGGCTCCTTGGCTGCCTCCCATGATAAGTACCACTTTTTCAGAATCGGGTATTTGGAATTTTGCTTTAGCTCCGGAACGATTTGAACTTGTGGAAGCAATGCGGACAGGAGTTCCGGTCACAAAGAGCTTGTACTTCCATGCGCTCATGTATTCTCGGGCAACGGAAAATCCGAGCGTGATAGCTGCCGCAAATCGCATGGTAAACGCATTTGTTTTCCCCGGAACCACGTCGGATTCATGCAGCACAATGGGTATTCGATAAAAGATAGCCGCGATTACGGTGGGAATGCTCCCATACCCGCCTTTGCTGATAACCACATCGGGCATAATGCTCCACATGCGCCACAATGCGCGGAGAATGCCGTACGGCAATCGAAAGAGAATATCGACAATAGTAAGCGCGGAGACATACCGGCGTATTTTTCCTGATGGAATATGAAATGCAGGAATGCTGTAGGAAGAAAACAGCTCGCTCGCTTCTTGCGTTACTACGCCGACGAAATATATCTCGATTGTCTCGGGGTCTATAAACTGCGGGAGTACATGTTTCTTCTGCGCCTGTACTGATCGGAGGCTTTCAATGATTGTTTCAAACGGCATGATATGCCCCCCTGTTCCCCCTCCAGTAAGTACGATGCGCATAGTTAGTCAGTAGTATATCGCGAAATATTCAAAAGTATTCCGGATGCATAAAAAAGTGCAGCGAGTGCGGAACCCCCGTAGCTGATAAATGGAAGCGGGATTCCCGTAAGTGGGGTAATTGCGAGTACGGATGCCATATTCACAAATGCTTGGACGACAATCCATGTGGTAATGCCGGTTGCGAGCAAGCGTCCGAACATGTCGGGCGCTCGGCGGGCGATATCGTATCCTCGGTATGCCACTACGACAAAGGCGCCAAGCAAAAGAAGGGTGCGAAAAAATCCCAGCTCTTCCGCGGTGACCGCGAAGATGGTATCTCCGGCAGGTTCCGGCAGATAATTATATTTTTGCCGGCTTCTTCCGAATCCGAGCCCCCATAACCCCCCTGTTCCAACAGCAAGAAGCGCCTGATTCACCTGATATCCGATGCCTTGAGGATCAATTTCCGGATGCAGATAGACGAATAGCCGATTGAGGCGGTATTGCGCGGTTGCTACAAGCAAGGAAAAAAGCGCGAGTCCGCTTAGTCCGATAAAAGCAAGATGCTTCACTTTAAATCCTGCCGAGAAAATCATGGAGAGCCCGATTGCAGTAATGACAAACAGCGTTCCGATGTCCGGCTGGAGAATAATCAAGATTCCTATAACAGCCACGATAACAAGAAACGGAATCACGCTTTGTTTGAAGTCTCGAATGGAAGCTCCTTTTCGCTCAAGCAGCGCGGCAAGGTAAAGGATGAACCCAAGTTTTGCCAGCTCGCTGGGCTGAACGGTAAACGATCCAATACCGATCCATCTCGTGGCTCCTCCGGAAGCCACTTTCAAGCCCGGGACGAATACCAAAACAAGCAAGATAAGCGCAATAAGCATCGCGGGAGCTGCCAAGGGGCGAAGCTTCTTATACGGAGTAAAAAGTCCGATCACAAATGCAATCAGTCCGAAAGTCACTCCGTATAGCAGTTGATGTTTTAGAAAGAAAAAGGGATCTTCTTGAAATCTTGTTGCAAGTACTGAAGACGCCGATCCTACCATAATAAGACCGAATATCGTCAGCGCAAAAATAGTAATAAGTAAAAGTGAATCGGCGTGTTTTGGCGCAGAGGGCATAATGCCTCTCTAGTATACACCTTTCACCGCCCGGTTGAATGCGTCTCCGCGGTCAAACTCATGGAGGAAAAGCCCGAAACTTGTCGCGCCCGGCGAGAGGAGAACGGTATCTCCCGCTTTTGCGAGATTTGCCGCTATCTTGACTGCTTCTTCCATGGAAGAAGCATCATGCTGCCCGTGCAACTTGGCATACGTTTCAACTGCAGACTTCATTCTGTCTGTCGCCGTGCCGGGAAGCCATACAAGCGAAGTGATATCGCGAGATTTCGCAATTGCTTCTGCCAGCTCTTCAAATTCCAGCGCCTTATCGCTTCCGCCGAGTATGAGAATAAGCGGTTTTCCCTTCAGGCTCTCGAGCGCGGCAATGGTCGCATCGGGCATTGTTGCCGCAGAGTCATTGATATATGCAACGTTTCGTATGGATGCGATAAACTCAAGCCGGCATGGCAAAGGGTCCATGGACGCGAGTGCAGACACCGCATCTTTTGGAGATGCCCCAAAGTGAATCGCAAGGAAGAGCGCGGGAAGCTTATTGCGAAGTTCATGGCGAGAACTATGAGGAATGTCGGAGATGGAACAGATTTTCACGACCCCTAGGGCGGGGGTGGGGGTAGTTGCCAGTCGCAT
>CAZPRL010000082.1:0-3742 GCA_964589385.1 uncultured Candidatus Saccharibacteria bacterium
ATGCGCTCACGGAAACGACCTTTGCGATGCTTTTAGTCGAATATGAATATGGAAAGATCAAGGGAAGCTTGCGTTCAGAACCTCAAAAGGGAATTGATGTAAGCAAAATCGCAAAACGCCTTGGCGGCGGAGGCCACAAGCTTGCTTCCGGATTTGAAGTTGCCGGCCATCTCGTTCAAAAAGACGGAGCATGGCATATTGCACCTGTATGAAATTCTTAATCTTTGGAGACGTTGTAGGATCTATCGGCCGCAAAGCAGTTGCTGCCGCCTTGCCAAAGCTCCGAGAGGAATTCTCACCGGACGCAGTCATTGTGAATATTGAAAACATGGCTCACGGCAAAGGCATTTCTCCCGATACGATGCATGAAGCCTTGTCTTGGAATGCGTTTGCATTCACCACAGGCGATCATGCCTGGGACAACGCGCTTGGAATCGATATCCTCCAAGACCCGAACACTCCTATTGTTCGACCCGCAAACTATCCCGCAGGCGTTCCCGGGAAGGGATACAAAGTACTTCAGTTAGGCGCATACGAAGTTGCTGTCATTAATCTGCAAGGCCAGGTTATGTTTAAGAACCAGCCGAATAACCCATTCCATACTCTTGATGAGATTCTGGCAAAACCGGAGGTTGCGCGCGCATCAGTAAAGCTTCTGGATTTTCATGCGGAAGCGACAAGTGAAAAGCGGGGGATGGGCTGGTATGCCGATGGAAAAATATCCGCAATGTGGGGCACGCACACGCATGTTCCAACCGCAGATGCGCAGATTCTCCCTAAGGGGACTGGGTATCTTACCGATATTGGCATGAACGGAGCGCATCATTCTATTATTGGCATGGATCCGAAAGCTCCCCTCAAGCAGTTCCTTACTCAATTGCGAGCAAAGATGGAGCCGCCGGAGCAGGGGCCGATGGAGGTCGGAGCGCTCTTTTTAGAGATAGATCCGACAACAGGAAAGACAATTGCCATTGCACAAATTCGCCGTATCCTGCAGAATGGTTAATATCGCTTACGTAAGCCATAAAATTTATGCTCAATAAACAAGCCCTAATAGACAAAGTAGCAGATGCAACGAGATTGCCTCGAAAGCACGTTGAAATGGTTATTAGCTCATTTCTTGAAATCATTCTCGATAAGCTTTCGCAGGATGAGAAAATCAATCTTTCCGGATTTGGAATTTTTGAAGTTCGAGAACGAAAAGGCCGCAGGGGAGTAAATCCTCGCAACCCTAATGAACCTATGCAAATTCCCACTGTTCGAGTGGCAAAATTCCGTCCGGGCAAAACGTTGAAAGAGGCCGTAAAATAACAATATCCCGAGCAAACGCTCGGGATATTTTTTGTCGGGGCGCTGGGAATTGAACCCAGTCAACATGCTCCCAAAGCATGCGTACTACCGGTATACGACGCCCCGTGGAGCGGGTGAGGAGAATCGAACTCCTATCATCAGGTTGGAAACCTGAAGTATTACCACTATACGACACCCGCACGAGATAGTGTGTATCCTAGCGGTTTCTTTGGTATACTGCAACCCATGAGCTACGGACGGCACAAGTGGTCACATACTTTCTTAAGCTGCGGACTTGGTATTGTTTTTCTCTGGATTGGAATCGATATCATACGGCACTCTGATTCCTGGATAGGATATATTCCGGCAAATTTGCCGTTCGGTCTTGAACGAGCTGTCGCTCTCAAAATTAATGGCATATTCGACATAGTTCTGGGCGCGCTCCTGATTATGCGCTGGTGGCCTAAAGTTGCGGCGGCACTTGCCGTCATTCACCTTGCGGGCATTCTTGTTACCCAGGGGATAGACGCTGTTATTATTCGCGACGTAGGGCTTCTAGGATCCTCTCTGTCTCTTCTTCTCTGGCCTAAGCGCCATTACCGAAGCCACGGAGATTCTTAATACATTCCAAGCGGATTGATAGGTCGGCCAAATCTGCGAACTTCGAAGTGAAGATGCGGCCCTGTTGATCGTCCCGTTGATCCCATTTTTGCAATTGCCGCGCCTTTTGCGACGCTTTGCCCCCTTGTTACGTAGAACTTCTCCAAGTGAGCATAGTAGGTGGTGAGTCCGGATCCATGGTTTACGATAATGAGGTTTCCATATCCGCCAAGCCAGCCTGCAAACTCCACCGTTCCTCCTTGCGCTGCGAAGATTGCAGGACGCGCTCGATTGTCGATATCAACTCCGGTATGACCGCCTCGGAAGTACTGGGAAAGATGTTTTGTTGTCGTAGGCCACAGAAATCCATTGCCCGTGCTGGATACGTCTTGCGGAGGAGGGGTAGGCTCGCTGCCATCAGGGTCTCGGGCAATACGCGTATTTTGAGAAACCGTTTGCGGCGCCTGACGAGGAGCAATGTATCCTTCGGGAATGACGATTGCCTGCCCGATAGAAAGCTTCGCGTCTTCTCCAAGATTGTTATACGCGATTACTTTTTTTGCATCCGCTTTATATTCGTTTGCAATGCCAAGAACGGTATCGCCGCTTGCAACCTTATGCAGCACTCCCGTCGTAGGCAGAATATTCAAATGATCTCCCGTTTTGATGATATCTTTTTCTCCCAATCCATTCGCCCACAAAACGGTATTCGTGGAGATTTCAAATTTTGATGCGATTCCGGCAATCGTATCCCCATCTTCTACCGTATAAATAAACGGCTTTGCAGGTGCCGCGCCAGATTCGCTCTCTTCAGACTCTTCGCCTGGCTCCGTGAGGACGGGGTTCAGCGGCGCAACAACGGCATTGCCTTCCAATGTTTGAGCGAATTGCACCTCCGGGTTATCGAATGTAATGAAATATGCATCACTGGCATCTACGACAGCCAAGCGGCTTCCTCCGGTGCCGGGAGCTGCAGTTTGCGCATATGCAGAAGGATCAAGAGGGCCTTCCGCCACTTCTTCCCCGGATACATACGCGTTGAGCAGGGAGTTTTGCCCTGCGCCTGCTATCCGTCCTTGCAGGGCAATTGCCCCAATAAGGCCGAAAAATATTATATGGACAGCTGACTTTTTTGATAAAGAAAATGCTCTTACGTGCACTTTTCTCAATTGTCGCTTTGGTAAAATAGAGTAATCCTTTATATGCCTTTCAAAGGGCTTAGGATTTTGTGTTTCGTGTCTGTTTGGTTTTGTCAGAGACCTCTGACAGATAAGAAGCAATTGTACGGCACTGGAAAGGAGAGTCAACCTTGACATTTTTCTATTATGTGTCTTTTAAGAACCACCCAACTATAGTACAATTGCCTCCATGTCATCCGTCCTTACCGGCCTCAACCCCGATCAGCAAAAAGTAGTGCTTGCCACCCATGGGCCTGTTCTGGTGCTTGCAGGGGCAGGATCGGGCAAAACACGCGCCCTTACGCATCGTATCGCCTACCTTATACAGCAAGGGCTCGCAGCGCCCCATGAGGTCTTGGCGGTTACCTTTACCAATAAAGCAGCTCTTGAAATGAAGCACCGAGTAGCAAACCTTTTGCCGCTATCCGGAGGCGGAGCTCGGGACATCAGCACTTTCCACAGCATGGGCGTGAAGATCCTTCGCGAACAGGTACGCTTCCACACTCGATCAAAAGGCTTCTCTATTTTCGATATGAAAGACTCCGAAAAGCTCGTGCGAAAGGCGCTCCGAGACAATAACTATGCCCTGCGGGAATGGAGTCCGAGCGCCGTGCGAGGCGCAATATCCAAGCTCAAGCATAATTCTGTAGACGATATCGTTTTGAGTAATCCGG
>CAZPRL010000083.1:0-3678 GCA_964589385.1 uncultured Candidatus Saccharibacteria bacterium
TTTTTCCCTCTAGACGAGCTGAAAACGCTTCGCAAACTCGGCTCCCGCCTGCAAGGACATATTGACCGGCTTACCACACCGGGGGTGGAAAGCACCGCGGCCAGCCTCGGGCAAGGGCTTTCTATCGCATGCGGCGCTGCATATGCGGGGAAAATAAACAAGAAGAAGTATCAAGTGTACGCGATCCTCTCCGATGGAGAGCATGATGAAGGATCTATCTGGGAGGCAGTCGCATTTGCCGGACACTACAGCTTGTCGCACCTCACAGCAATCATCGACAGAAACAATATCCAAATCGACGGTCCGACAGAAAGTATTATGAGAAAAGAAAGCTTGCGAGATAAGTACGAAGCGTTCGGATGGCATGTTATTGAAATTGACGGGCATAATATGGAAACAATTATCGATGCGGCAAACGAAGCAAAGGCAATTGTCGAACATCCGGTCTGCATCATCGCCCATACCATAGCAGGCAAGGGAGTCGACTTTATGGAATACCAATTTGAATGGCACGGAAATCCGCCAAATAAAGAACAAGCGAGATCCGCGCTTCGCCAGCTGCGCAGCTTGGATGGAAAGATTAAGCCGTCTGACTTATAGCTATGGGCAATTTTGCAAAAAGCGCATACTTGTCTCCCTCCACCCTTCACCATGATGTTCACATGGCCGCAACGCGCGACGGATACGGCAAGGGAGTAACTGCATTAGGAGAAAAAGACGAACGCATAGTGGTGTTGTGCGCAGATCTTACGGAATCCACCCGAAGCAACATATTTCGAGAGAAATTTCCGGAGCGGTTTATTGAAATGGGCGTTGCGGAACAGAACATGGCCGGGGTAGCAGTTGGCCTTGCGCTCAATGGCAAGATTCCTTTCATTGCAACATACGCAGTATTTTCTCCCGGACGGAATTGGGACCAAATTCGCATATCTGCATGCTACAACGATGCAAATGTAAAGTTCATCGGCGCTCATGCCGGAGTCACGGTCGGTCCGGATGGCGCAACACACCAAGCAATGGAAGATATCGCCTTAACCCGCGTGCTTCCCGGCATGACCGTCCTGGTGCCTTGCGACGCCATTGAGGCGGAAAAGGCAATATATGCAGCCGCTGAAATTGAGGGGCCGGTATATATTCGCCTCGGACGCATTGCGACGCCGGAGTTTACTACGGAAAAAACGCCATTTACGATAGGCAAAGCGGTCACATTCAAAGAAGGGACAGATGTTGCGATAATCGGAGCCGGCCCAATTATTCATAGCGCGCTTGCCGCAGCGCATCGCTTGGTAGAAAAGGGAATATCCTGCCGCGTTATCAATCTGCCATCCATCAAGCCCATCGATGAAATCGCAATAGAAAAAGCCGCCCGAGACTGCGGCGCAATTGTAACGGTAGAAGAGCACCAGGTCATGGGAGGAATAGGGAGCGCAATTGCAGAAGTGACTGCACGCACCTATCCGGTACCGATTGAATTTATCGGCATGCAGAACTCGTTCGGAGAGTCCGGAACCCCGGAGGAGCTGCTTAAAAAATACCGCATGGACGATCATGCTATTGAACGCGCAGTCATGCAGGTGCTGAAAAGAACATGAGCAAGAAAATTATCATTGCCATATTTGTCGGAGCAATATTGTTTATTGGCGGCATTTGGTTTGCATTGCTGCTGCCAAACCGGCCTTACCAAGGCGGGGAAGAAGAGCCTCGAGGCTCTTCCATACCGCTCTTTTCAGATTTACGGCTCGGCACTCCTGTTCGACCGGAATTTGCCAATCAAGAGAACCCTCCTATCAAGCAAAAAACAGAATATACTATTCTAGAGCCCATCATGCTTCGCGGCACGACAACCGATGCCGCAACAGACACGCTTTCTTTGGACGTGAGGCTTGTAGATAGCAAGAGTAAGATTATATCTCTTGATCCGGGAACGGTTTCTCTTGAGCCCGGCACAAGCTCCTATTGCTGCTGGGTAGTTAACACTCCCGGCCAGTACACGATGCAGATTTTCCGCCCGGATTCGGTAGTTACTACGCTTCCTATTAAAATCGTATCCGATTTTTCTTCACTTCAAGAACAATAGACGTAATCGGTGACTATTAGGCAACACTTTATATATTGTTGCAATAGCTCTTATCCTTGACGGCTAAAACAAAATAGACTAGCATACATCAATTAATCGCTCCTCGCCGTTTGGCGGGGTGTTTTTATGAAATGAACTATGCAACAAAGTCTTCTTATAAAAGTAGAACAGATTGAGCAAGAGGCCTCAACACTCATCCAGCAAGCAAAGAATGCTGCCGGAGAGAACCTTGCTGACCTGAAATCCCAGATCCAATCTTCCCGCAAGGGGATCGAGGAAAAGGCGGAGGAAACCTCGCGCGCTATTATTGAGGAGCATACGAAGGAAGCGGAAAAAGAAGCTCATAAGATAGCCCAGCACAGCAAAAATGTGGTGGAAAAAATTCATGAGACTGCGCGGAACAACCGCGAGATGGCCCTTGCGAAAGCAAAAGAATTATTTAATAGCCAGTACGGGACCGATCTCTAACGGCTCGCATCTTCTTGTATGATTGCAGAAATGAAAAAAATAACGATAGCAATTCCGCGCTCCTTGCGTGAGGATGTGCTGCAATTTCTGCAGGAGGAGACGGCTATGCACTTAATCGAGATGCCAGCCAGAGGCGAAGCAAGTCAGGAAAAGGAAGACGAAAGCGCGTATCACATCGCTGAGCTTGCATCTGCCCTTGATTTCATCGAATACTTGCGCCGAGAACTTTCCGTTCCCCGCACGCGAAGTCTGAAGAACATGTTCGCCGGCAAAGATACTGCAAGCTTGGCAGAGTTAGAAGAGGCCGCCGAAGAGCTCAATGTGCCATCTTTAATTGAAAACGTTCAACGCCTGCGCGACGGCATTACAACTGTCGATTCGCGCATGATGGAGATTGCAGGTGCGCTCGATGCGATGCTGCCATGGAAAAACCTTTCCATTACAGGATCTGCCCTCACTCGCGATAACGGTTCGGCACGCTATGCTCTTGTATCTCTTACAACATCTGATGAGCAAGCATTCCAAGAAACGCTCTCGCGTGTTCCCAGCGCCCTCTGGCAGGAGACTCACCGCATTGAGACGAAGAAGTCCGCAACAATATTCGGAGAGCTGGTATTCCACGCTTCGGACCAAGCGCTTGTTGACGACCTGCTCGAAACAACCGAAGCATCCCGCATTGTACTTGCCCTGAAAGAGAATGCTTCTCCGCGCGGAGTATTTGAAGCCCTTGAAAGCGAACAGCAATCTCTTATCAAGAAACGCCATGCGCTTCTCGAAGAAGCGCGTACGCTTATTTCTCTGGAACGGGATATTATGTTTTCTTACGATGCTCTTCTGCACCGAATAGAGAGGGATCGCGCAGCGGAGACTGCACACAATCTATCCTTTACCACCACGCTCGTAGGCTGGATTCCTTCATTGTGGGTCAAGCCGTTTACTGCCCGGATCGCTGAACGATTTCCGAGCGCCGCGTTAGAAACAGCAGATCCTCGAGAAGAAGATCGTGCTCCCGTCCTTTTCCAAAACAGCCGTACGGTAAAGCCCTTCGAGGCGATAACCGATCTCTATGGCAAACCCGCATATCACGAACTCGATCCGACCGGACCGCTCGCAATCTTCTTTCTTATTTCCTT
>CAZPRL010000084.1:0-3664 GCA_964589385.1 uncultured Candidatus Saccharibacteria bacterium
ACGGGAATTTTCTCTCCGTAATCAAAACAAAGCATGCAGCTTTTGCCGTCGATATTGCACTGCACGCTCGCCGCGTGCATCCCCAAAAAAATATCTTCTGTTGTATCTCCGATTGCAAGTACATCCATAGCTATGAGTATATCGCAGAAGTGCCGGATGAGCCAAACAAATCCAGTTTTTCTTCTACCGCAGCCTGCACCGCATCCCGAGCAGGGCCGACAATGCTCCGGGGATCGTACGAGTCATGCTCCTGCTTGAAATACGCTCCGCATGCGCGCTCGAATGCAATTCGAAGTTCCGTGTCGACATTTATTTTTGCAACATGTCCTTCGCACACCTTTCGCAAATGCTCCGATGCAATTCCCGAAGCTCCATGGATAACAAGCGGAATATCCGGAACCGCCTGCTCAATTGCGGCAAGCAGTTCGAAACGAATATACTCCTGTCCGGTAAATGCTCCGTGAATGGTTCCGACCGACACCGCAAGCGCATCTATTCCTGTTCTCTGTATAAAATCTTTCGCTTGGGAGGGATCGGTAAAAAAAGAATCGGGAGTCGCTCCGCCATGCAGCTCCTTCACACCTTCCTTGCCGACGATGGCGCCCAATTCCGCCTCAACCCACACGCCTCGCCCATGCGCGTATGTTACCGCTTCAGCCGTATTGCGAATATTTTCTTCCAGCGGCAAATGCGACTGGTCGATCATCACGGAAGTATATCCGGCATCAATGCAATGCTTTACGGTATCGAGGCTTTTTCCGTGATCTAAATGAATAACAACCGGAACCTGTGCCTCCTTGGCGAGCAATTGCATAATTGCGGCTATCAAAGAAAGCCCGGCGTATTCTATTGCGCCTTCGGATGTCTGCATGATGACGGGAGATTTTTTCTTATTCGCAGCGCGGACAATCGCCTGGGCGATTTCCATATTGGAAGTATTAAACGCCCCGATTGCATAATCCGCCTCTCGCGCATCGCGCATTAATTGATGCGGTTTATGAAGCATATGCTGCAGCAACGTGAGAAATAATTTCTGTAAAATCGCGAGGGTGAATAGATGCGCCGCCTACCAGTACTCCGTCAGCTCCGGGCCCCGAGATATATGGCGCAACATTATCGCCTTTCACCGACCCTCCATACAGCAGGCACATGCGCTCCGCGAGCTCGCCATCGAATCGCTCCGCAACGCGTTTGCGAATAAGCAGAAGCACTTCATACACGTTATTCACGTCGGGCAGCTGCCCGCTTCCGATAGCCCAAATCGGCTCATATGCAATTACCGTGCGCATAAGAGACACGCGATCCAGCATCGACAGCAGCACATCCAGTTGAGCAGAAATGACGGTAATTGTTTCTCCGTCATCATACTGTTGCTTGGTTTCCCCAATGCATACGATAGGGCGAATGCCGTGCGATAACAGAATTTTTGTTTTTTGCATAATTTTTACATCAGAATCGCCATACATTGCCCGAACTTCAGAATGTCCCAAGATGCACCAGGAAATAAATTCCCGTACTTGGTTTATAGAAACGCCTCCGGTAAACGCTCCCTTTTCTTCATGGTGGATATTCTGCGCTCCGATGGCGATGTTGGATTCTTTCGCAAGGCGGTGTATCGCATCAAGAGAAGGGAAAGACGGGCAGATAACAACCTCGGCTTTTTGCAGAGAAGTGTCCATGATTTTTTGGATCGACTGGAACACTTCCAGAGACGCCTTATGCGATAACTCCATCTTCCAATTGCCTACGATTAAAGGAATTTTATCCATCTTGAAATCAGTGTATGGTATACTTGCATTATGAACAATGCCTCCACGTACCTTTCCGTAGTAATCCCGGCATACAACGAGGAATCGCGCTTGCCTCATACCTTGCGCGCAACGATTGCGTATCTCAAAAAACAGCCGTATACCTGGGAAATTGCAGTCGTAAACGACGGATCTAAAGACAGAACTGCCGATGTTGTCCGAGAATTTTCCATACAAGAAAAACGCGTCATCCTTCTGCAATACGGAAAAAACCGAGGCAAAGGCTATGCGGTGCGCTATGGCATGACGCACGTAGGCGGAGACGTACGGGTGTTTATGGACGCCGACAATTCCACAAGCATCGACCATGTGGAAAAATTCTTTCCCTTCCTGGAAAAAGGGTATAGCGTGGTGATCGGTTCCCGAGACGTAGACGGCGCAAGCATCTCCGTCCATCAGCCGAAATGGAAAGAACTGCTGGGAGACTTGGGAAACATCTGGATTCAGCTATGGGCGGTGCCCGGAGTAAAAGATACCCAAGCGGGGTTTAAAATGTTCACAAAACAGGCTTCGGAAGACGTATTCCCCTACCTTACGATAGACCGCTGGGGTTTCGATGTGGAAGCGCTTGCCGTTGCGCGCATGAAAGGCCATAAAATATCCGAACAGCCTGTAGTTTGGATCAACGACCCGAACAGCAAGGTAGCAGCGAGCGCATACCTGGAAGTATTGAAAGAAGTCGTTCAAGTTCGCGTAAACATGATACGCGGCATCTATACATTCCATGGAAAAAGGCAAGCCCCTTAGCCGACAACTCCGCCAAGATCCGATAACGGAGAAGTGGGTCGTCATAGCACCGGAGCGAGCCAAGCGAATTTCAAACGAACAGCCATCTAACGCATCAGGCACCCCGAAAAATGTCCGCTATAAAGACGATTGCCCTTTTTGCAACCTTACGAAATATCCGCAAGATCCGGATATTTTGCGCCTGCCGGATGATCCGACGCACTGGCAAGTCCACATTTTCCAGAATAAATATCCGGCGTTCTTCCCGGAAGGAGAGCTAAAGACATGGTCGGAAGGACCATACCGAGCGACCAATGCGATAGGCTACCATGAGTTGCTCGCGACCAAGTACCACAATCAAACCGATGCGCTTGCCGACCGGCATGTATTCGAACTGGAGCTCGAAGCCCTCGTGCTGCGATACCGCCAATTGAAATCATTGCCGGCGGTAAATTATATTCAGATTATTAAAAACCACGGAAAAGAAGCGGGCGGATCGCTTGAACATCCCCATCACCAAATATTTGCCATACCCGTACTGCCCGGCGATATTGCCGATCTTTTGCACGGAACAGAGCGGTACGCAAAAAAACATGCCGGCGCAGCATTTACTGTAATCCTGGAATTCGAACGAGAGCAGAAAACTCGTATTGTTTTCGAAAACGATTACTTCACGGCATTTTGCCCGTATGCCTCGCGCGTACCGTACGAAACATGGATCATGCCGCGCAAGCCCAATCCGTTCTTTGAAGATATCGGGCACGAAGAACGCGCCGCGCTGGCAGAAGCCATGCAGCAAGTGCTTGGAAGGCTCTACACGGGACTTCACGATCCGGCATATAACTATTACATCCACTCCGCGCCTTGCGATGAAACGGGATTCGTATGCGACCTGCGCGCATTTGGAAATTTCCGCTGGCACGTGACTATTCTGCCGCGCATCAACAAACTGGGCGGATTCGAGCTCGGTACGGGAATCGATATCAACACCGCGCTTCCGGAAGAAGCTGCGGCATTTTTGCGAGAGCAGCAGCTTCCAATAGTCTAGCTCAAACCCTATCTTTCCCCATCCCGCAGCTGCACCGCAGAACTCTCGACCCAGCCCTGTTTGCGGCTCGGCAGGAGAATAG
>CAZPRL010000085.1:0-3622 GCA_964589385.1 uncultured Candidatus Saccharibacteria bacterium
CATGTTGCCGTACGAGGTGGTGATCCGGCGCGAAGCGCACGGCTCATATCTCAAGCGGATGCCTGGCTTGGCCAAGGGGCACCTCTTTCCGAAGCTCATCGTGGAGTTTTTCCTCAAGACAAGCGGCAAGAAATGGAAAGAGCATGATCTCCTCTGTGACGATCCGCTTATGAACTACGAGGAAGGCGCCGGAGAGATCGCTCTCTACGAGCCTTCGAAGCCGATTCACTCGCAGGAGCCGTTCCTAGTACTTAAGGAGAAGGAGGTCTTCGGTTACGATGAGGAATGGAAGCTTTTTGCGGAAATGAAAAAGATAGCCAAGCGCGTCTTTCTCATTCTGGAAAAGGCCTGGCAACTCGAAGGTCGAACGCTCGTCGATTTCAAGGTCGAGTTCGGCCTCTCGAAGAACAGTGCTCTGCTTCTCGCTGACGTGATTGACAATGATTCGTGGCGGGTGTTGGAGAATGGTATGTACATCGACAAGCAGTTGTATCGCGATGGTGCTAATCTCGATGATGTGGCGGAGCAATATCGTCGTGTCGCCGAGGTTACCGGACATTTCCATTTGCCGGTACAGCAGGTCATCATTTGGCGCGGGTCAGAGAAGGACGACGTCAGTCCGCTGGTGAAGGCGCTTGATCAGCTGTGCGGAGATTACTCCGATGCAGCCAGTCAGTGGCTCAAGCTTAGCACAAGTACCTGCTCCATTCACAAAGAGCCAGTTCGCGGATTAAGTGAGCTTCATCGGCTTGTACAACAGGTGCCAGATTCGGTGGTGATTGCATACATCGGGCGATCAAACGGCGCGGGTCCGACTTTGTCTGCTTCGACTACTTGTCCGGTGATTACCGTGCCTGCGAGTTTCAAAGATTTTCCGGAAGATGTCTGGTCATCGCTACGAACACCTTCAAACGTACCGGTCACCACAGTGCTCGAACCTTCGAATGCTGCGATGGCAGCGATCGAGATTCTGGCGCTTCGCAATCCGCTCCTTTATATGCTTCTTCGGGATAAACTTGAGGAGCGATTGGTCAACACTATACGAATTTAAGTCTCCCTTGTTCCTTTATATTAAACCCTCAACCCCCTTGCGTAGGAATGCGCGAGGGGTTTTTTAAGCCCAGGGGCTTGGTATGAATGTTGTAACCTATATTACTTCAGGGCAGCATTGCGATTTTTGGGAAAGGGATATACTGTTTTGTTGCTGGAGACTTTGTTTGTACCCTGAATTTTTATAGAAGGAGATATGACATGCTACGGAGTAGTGCGTATGGAGTAAAGGCGTCTATGCTGAAGTATTCACAACGGTTTTGGTATGCTGGGCAGCTATGGCAGCATTGCGGTTGGTATTCCGCGGCATGGCATATTTGTGCGTTCGGGTTGCGGAGCAGCGAGAAAAAAATCGTTTCGTGCCATGAATTTGTGGATCCGTTTGAGGAAATGTTTATTCATGGGCTTGGAATATAGCGCAAAAGGATACATGCACGGCTTCTTTAACTCGGAGAGTATTATGAGCTATTGGGATAGAACCGATACGTACCTGCGTAAGCGCGGGGGAAGGGCGCCGTTATGCCCCAATTGCGGCAAGGCGATGTTTCCTGCGGATGACCACGGACGCTTTGTGTGTCTTTGCGGAGGAGGATCTTTTGATGCAGTAGGCAAAACTTCTCTTCCGTCATTGACCGAAGCGCAGGCACCGGATGAAGAGCGCAAGAAATGATCCACGGACTAACTTAGAAGCGGTGAGGCAATATGCCGAGCCGTTTTTTTCTTGCTCGCAGTTATCACAGTTGTTTCTTTCTCCTATCATCCGTATACTAAGACTTCATGAAACGAGAAAATGCTGTTGAGATTACAAATTTATTCAAAACATACAAGGGAGGCTTTGAAGCTTTAAAAGGTATTTCCCTCGATATTCACAAGGGAGAAATTTTTGCATTGCTTGGGCCAAATGGTGCCGGTAAGACAACATTGATTAACGCCATTGTTGGTCTTGTGAAGCGTACAAGTGGGGAAATACGTGTTCTTGGGAAAGACGTAGATAAGGAGTATCGCTTTACTCGTTCGAAGATCGGTGTCGTACAGCAAGAGATTAGCTTAGAGTTTGGGCTTACGATTTTTGATAGCGTTCAATTGCAAGCAGGCTACTATGGGTTACAAGACGGCAAGTTGCGCGCAGAAGGAATCTTACAAGAACTTTCACTGTGGGAGAAGCGTAACGAAATGGCCTTTGCGCTTTCGGGAGGAATGAAGCGCCGAGTGATGATTGCGAAAGCCATGGTGCATGATCCTGACATTCTATTCCTTGATGAACCTACAGCAGGAGTCGATATGGAACTGCGAGAAAATCTTTGGAAGCGGGTCAGTCATCTTCGGGATCATGGCAAAACAATTATTTTAACGACTCACTATCTTGAAGAAGCCGAGGCAATGGCCGATCGTATCGGCATTATCAATAACGGACGGCTGGTAATGCTTGATACGAAGAAAAATCTTATAGACAGCAACAAGGGGAAGAATTTGAATACGATATATGCGGAAATTTTAGAAAAGGATAGGCAAACGAACGTATGAACTACATAGGGGTAAAAACATTAGCAGTCAAAGAAATAAAGCGCTCCTTAGCGGGCCCTATGCAAACGCTTGGCGCGCCAATTGTAAGCGCATTGATGTTCTTTGTTATTTTTGGGGAAGCGGTTGGTGGCCGCGTAGGGGATATTCAAGGTATTCCATACCCTGCATTTATTATGCCCGGACTTGTGATGATGAATATTCTCACCACAGCATTCCAAGGAGTAGCGTTTGCCATTATGTTTCAGCGTATTGTTGGCAAGACAATAAACGACCTGCTCGTATCGCCTATGTCGTATGCTGAAATTGCTGCCGGGTTTTTACTGGCCTCGCTTGTTCGCAGTTCAGTTGTGGGCGGTCTTGTGTTCGTAACGGGCTGGCTGTTTGTTCCGGTTCAAGTTCACCATCCGATTTTTTTGCTGGTATTTACCATGCTTGTTTCGCTAACCTTCTCAAGTCTCGGGTTGATTGCCGGCCTGTGGGCAAAAAACTTTGAGCAAATATCAATTATTCCTACCTTTATTATTATGCCCCTTAGTTTTCTCGGAGGTATCTTTTACTCGGCTGAAATGCTTCCGCCCCTTGCTCGAATGCTCTCCGTGTATAATCCGGTTTTCTATATGATCAACGGAATGCGATACGGTTTTTACAGTATTTCGGATGTATCGCTTACAGTTTCTTTCACGGTAGTTCTCGTGCTTGCGATAGCTTCACTGGGATTGGTCTGGCAGCTGCTGCGAGTGGGGTATAATCTCAAGACATAGAAAGTCATGGAAATACCCTCCTGCCTGTGATATAGTTTTGCTATGAGTCGGCGACTGATCGCGATGTATGTGAGTGGTATCGTTATTGTTGGTGCTCTTCTTGGACTACTTTTCATGGCGCAGTCGGACCTCTTCCTGTATCTTCGGACGGCGGTCGTAGGCGGAGGTGTTTTTCCGGAAGTTGCCCCAGAAATTATAGATGAACCGGCCTCGGCCGCCGATTTGCTCGAAAACCACTGTCAGTCGGTGAAAGATAGCCACATCCTCCACTGCAGTATGGGCTATCC
>CAZPRL010000086.1:0-3600 GCA_964589385.1 uncultured Candidatus Saccharibacteria bacterium
CGTGATTTCAAATTTTTGTTCTGCAATGCGCCGTGCTGCAGATCCGAGGCGGTCTCGTTCCTCTTTGCTTCGGATAAGCGTTTCAAGCGCTTGCACCCATTGTTCCGGAGTTTCTGCGAGGTATCCGTTGATGCCGTTTCCTATTACTTCCCTGTTGAGTCCGCGGTCCTGGGCTACGGTCGGTATGCCGATGCTGAAATAGATAATCATCTTGTATCCAAGGCGGCCCTTGTTAAAATCATCGTCATCAAGCGGCATGAGGCCGATATCAAGCTTTGCCAATTCCGCCATAAGCGTATCGTTATTCCAGGGAATATTTTGCACCTGCGTATCTGCAAGTGCAATCGGGTATCCGCCTATATTATGCAATATGGCATTCGGATACGACCGGCCTATCGTATTGAGAATTTCTGATAAGCTCTCTAATAGATACGTTGTTCCAAAGCTGCCTACCCACCCCAAAACAACTTCATCTTTTTCTTTCTTGATTGCAGGGGCAAACTTTTTCGTATTAATGGGGGCGCTGATTGTTACGACGCGATGATTGAACTTTTTTGCGTAGTTTGCAAGATAGCTGTTTTCCGCAATGATGATTTTTGATTTCTTTACCATCGTATAGAATAATCGGACGTCATTTTTGTAGTAAAGCCGCTTGATAAGAGACTTTCTTTTTTGCCCTTCGCTCAAATACCAAATAGTATCGTCGAATTCATAGATAACGTTGCTATTGCACATCCGAAGCAGCCATTGCAGGCCGAAAGGCAGCACGGTTTCTTGCACAACTACGACATCATAGCTTAGCGCGCTTAGTACGTTCGCAATACGCTTGATGCATGCACGCAGTACGGCAAGGTATGCGCCAAATTTTTCTTTGTAGCGCTTTTCTTTTCCCAGTACGGATAGCATATCGTTTGCTTGTCGGGTTAAGAAAGGCTTTACGCAGCATTGTATTCCCATTTCTTCAAAATAGGGGATGAACTGATAAATGCGCACTTGGCTGGAAGCTCCCGCTTGATCGTACTTTGTAAGAAATAATACGTTCATATTGATAGGAGGGCTTGTTCCCATGCTTTTACCACTGTCGTTATATTATGGTTTTTTTGAACATATTGAAAAATATTTTCAGATTTCCGCTTCCAGTCGTTCCTATCATAGAGAAGCGCGTGCAGCTGCTGCTGCAGTGTTTGCATGCTGCCATGAGCAAAGCAGCCAATGGAATGCTTGGTAATTACTTCATCCGGGTTCACATGCAGCGAAAGAATGGGGGTTTTCCCCAGCCCGCTTTCGACGAACACAAAAGAGAAGCCTTCCGCATCCGAAGTATTCACCAGCGCCTTTGCTTTGTTGATGTATGTTTGAGTTTCGTAACTTGGAACTCCGGGAATAAAGCGGATGTTCTTCACGTGCGAGCACGCGCGCTCCACTTTTTTTAAGAGGGTTTCATAGCCTCTTTGCGGCGCTGCGATGATGACGAACTGTTCAGCCGGCATATTCTTTGCAAGTTCGACAAATTTCAATGGATTTTTAATCGGATGGCACCTGGCAATCCAGAGGGTATACTTTTTTTCTTCTTCCTGTTGCGGAGGCTGCTCTATGCCGAGCGGAATGTGGATTATTGGCGAGACGATATTCGGATGGTGGCGGCGAAGCATGCCTATATGCTGATGAACGCTTGCCACTACAAGATCCGCATGCTCAAGCGCATATTGGAAAAGCTTTCCCCAGAGCAAGTGTTTTTGTATTTCCTGCCGATTGCATTCGTAGTCATGCGCAGTGCGGTATACGAACTTCTTTTTACCCAGTTTGCAAAATAGCCAAGTAATGAAAATGTCTTTGCCAAAGATAGATGTAACATATATGTCTGCATCCGCTTTTCGCAATGCCCGAATAAAGCGATATGCATTGCTGATTCCGTTTCTGCGCACCATGCGTACGGAGGGGAAAATGGTGATGCGCCCCTGCTTCTCTATGCCCTGTTGTCCGAAGTCGCCTGTGACCATAGACGGCGTACACGCAGTGCCAATCGCCGATACGATGGAGGCAAACGCTCTCGATCCAATGCCTGTAAGATGACGGTGCGAGGAGTTTAAAAAATGATACCCTTGCAGGCTTACAAAGCATATGCGAACTGTACGGCGGGGCAAATGTTCTTTCACGAATATAATCCTAGCATATACTGATAGAAGAGCATGAATGACCTAGAGAACTATTTTCGGAATAACAAGAAAAGGCTTATGCATAAGTATGTCCATTATTTTGATATCTATGAAAGGCATTTTTCCCGATTTCGAGGCAAAAAGCCTGTTATTCTCGAGATTGGGGTTGCGCAAGGGGGAAGCCTCCAAATGTGGAAAGAGTATTTTGGGGAAGGGGCAAAGATTTATGGGATAGACATTGATCCGAGATGCAAGGATTTGGAGGAGGAAAACATAGAGATTTTTGTCGGTTCACAGTCAGACCGGAACTTTTTGCAGTCGGTTCGAGAGCGCATACCTCCCATTGATATTCTGATAGATGATGGCGGGCATAGCATGGTTCAGCAAATTGCGGCTTACGAAATGCTTTTTGATCACGTGAAAGAGAGCGGAGTATACTTGTGCGAAGATTTACATACGTCGTATTGGGCGACGCATGGCGGGGGGTATAGGCGGCCGGGCACGTTTATAGAATACAGCAAGAATTTTATTGATTTTTTGCATGCGGGGTATTCTGAAGAGAAATCGCTTGCGGCTCATGATTTTACGCGCACTGTGCGCTCTTTGCACTACTATGACAGCGTCCTTGTGATTGAAAAGAGCTTGCACGAGAGTCCTTATAATAAGGCAACGGGACAAGCGAGTTTTTCTCCGAGGATACGCAAGAAAGGCATTCTCATACAAGCAGGAGTATCTATTTTTTCTCGCATGTTGCGAGTTGCCAATACAGCTTTACGCCGTCTTGGCTTAGGAAGAATATTCTATGAAGCATCAGGAGAATAGCGAAATGCTGCACTATTTGTATGGCTTGTCGCGGTTTGGAATCAAGCCCGGCCTTGCGACCATGGAGCGCATGATGGAAGCGCTCGGGCATCCTGAACAGAAATTTAGGAGTATTCACGTAACAGGGACGAATGGAAAGGGCAGTACATGCGCGATGATAGAATCCGTACTGCGAACTGCCGGATACACAACCGCGCTGTACACGAGTCCTCATCTGTATGCGTTCAACGAACGAATCAGAATTGCGGGACAGCCAATTGCGGATAGCCTGCTTGGCGAATATGTTGCGGAGATTCGGGCTGTTTGCGAGAAGATCGGTATTCACCCTACTTTTTTTGAGTTCACCACTGCGCTTGCATTCTTGCATTTTGCGCGATCGAATATCGATATTGCAATTATTGAAGTGGGCATGGGCGGGCGGTATGACGCTACGAATGTCATTACTCCGCTTGTGTCTGTGATTACGAATGTCGGTTTGGACCATATGGAATTCTTGGGTTCTACGAAAAAAGAAATTGCAAAAGAAAAAGCGGGTATTATAAAACAAGGTATTCCTGTAATTACGGCAGAGGAAGACGAGGAGATAGTAGGTATTTTTTATGCAGAAGCAAAAGAAAAAAAT
>CAZPRL010000087.1:0-3577 GCA_964589385.1 uncultured Candidatus Saccharibacteria bacterium
ACTACTTAAGATAAGCTGCTTATTCTGGCTGTAAAGAGAATTAAAAGTATAAAACAGCTCTTCTTGAGTTTTATCTTTTCCTGCAAAGAATTGAACATCGTCAATAATAAGAACGTCTATGTTCCGATACCGTTTTTTAAATTGTTGGGTTGTGCGTTCTTGTAAGGACTCCACGAACTCATTTGCGAATTTTTCTGATGCTACATACAGAACGGTAAAGTTGGGGTTTGCGCTTTTAATTGCATTTCCAACAGCTTGGAGGAGGTGTGTCTTTCCGAGCCCTACCCCGCCATAGATAAAAAGCGGGTTATACGCTTCTCCTGGCCGAGCGGCAACTGCGCGACATGCCGCATGCGCGATTTCGTTGCTTGTGCCGACGACAAATGTGTCGAACGTGTAGTTTTTATTAAATGGAATAGATGAGGGGTGATTCTGTGGAATGGCAGCAATAGTAGATGTATCTTGTGCGGACTTTGCTGCATATTGGGCGTCTGGCCGGGGGCTTTTCTGCGCAATGACTCGGATATTTTTTTTAATAATTCTTTTTTCTGAACTTTTTGAAGCTATGGAAAATCGAACATCTTGAATTGTTGGGTCAATACCCTGAAGCGTCTCTAGGATGAGGGGTCGATACTTCTTTGAGAGCCATTCATACGCAAAGGGATTTTTCGTTTCTATAAATAGAATCTCCCCGGTGCGACCTTTTGCGCTTGAATTTCGAAACCACGTGAGAAAATTTCCTTGGCTTACTTTTAGTTCCAGTTGGTCTAATGCAACTTTCCAGACTTTAGTTTCTTTCATATAGTACAAAAATCGTAGCATGGTTATCCACAGTTGCAAAAGCTCTCCCGGGATAAAATTGTGGAAAAGGTGTTGATAACATGTGGAGACTTTTCCTAAATAGGAATATCTTGACTTATTAGCCCTAATGCGCCATCATCATCACATGCCAAAACGAACATATCAGCCAAGCAAGCGACGCCGCGCAAGAAGGTTTGGTTTTCTTGCCCGAAAACGAAATGGTTCCGCTGTGCTCTCTCGTCGAAGACGGCGCGGAAGGTCTCAACTTGCTCCATCAGCATAGGGATGTTTGCAGCAGCGCACCGGCTAGCCTCTTCTCAAGACATTGAGCGCGTTATGAAGACTGGGGCGCGTGTACAGACAGAGCATGCAGTGATATATAGTGCCCCCTCCCCGTCGGGCACTTTTCGTTGCGCTTGTATTGTTGGGAAGAAGGTCCATAAGAGCGCAGTGATTCGCCATCGCATTCAAAGGAGGCTGCGAGAGGCGTGCAAGGAATCCATGGTCGCAATTTCCAGCGCTTATGATATCGTTGTAATAGCAAAAAAGCAGCATATTCAACTCATGGATATGCAAGAAATTGTCCATGAAATTACGGGCGGAATACAAAAAGCAACTTCATAATATTGTGCGAACGGCGATTATCGCTTGTATTACGGCATATCAGCGCACGTTGTCTCCTGACCACGGCATCTTCCGGATATTTTTCGCGCACGGAGTGTGCAGGTTCAGCCCCACGTGTTCCGAGTATACGAAGCAATCTGTGCGTTTACATGGGATAAAGGGCGTTTCTATGGGGGCAAGGCAGCTGCTTCATTGTCATCCGTTTGCGAAATAAGATATGAATATCTTCAGTTTTATCTATACAGAGATTTTATTTCGTCCCATTCTGAACCTCTTGGTTGGGATTACGAATGTATTGCCCGGCCACAGTGTTGGGTGGGCTATCGTCATTGTGACCATAATTGTGCGTCTTGTGCTCCTGCCCTCATTTTTGCACCAGGCGCGATCTATGCGAAAGAATCAGGATAAAATGAAAGAAATACAGCACAGGATAGACGAAGTAAAGAAAAAGCATAAAGACGACAAGGCAAAGCAGGCGGAGGAAACAATGAAGATATACAAGGAGGCGGGCATAAACCCTGCAAGCGGCTGCTTGCCCCTTTTAGTGCAGCTCCCCATCCTTATTGCGTTGTACAGAGTATTTTTCTCCGGCCTGACCCCCGAGTCGTATCAGTTCCTCTACTCTTTTGTAGGGACTCCGACCGAATTGAGCTTTTCTTTCTTTAGTATTGATCTTGGGGCTCCAAGCCTTCTCTTGGGGATTGTCGCGGGTATATTCCAGTTTATTCAAATGAAGTATCTTGCTCCGCAGCCGCAAAGTAATCCGGGGGCGAACGAAGATGCGGCGAAGATGATGGAATCTATGCAGAAGAATATGACGTATATATTCCCTGCCATGACAGTCTTTATTGCACTGCGTTTGCCCGCAGCGCTTGCGCTTTACTGGACAATATCCACACTTTTCGGGATTGCGCAGCAAGTTATCGTAAAGCGTTCCTTGAAACTGAAAACGAACCTCCCTGCCATTTGATATTTTTTGGTTTTTTGCATATGGTGCTTACATATGGCAGATGAACCGGCAAGAGCGCTTATTGCAGAGCACGTTCGCAGGCTTATGAATTCTATGGGCTTTTCCGATGTTCAGCTTACCTGCGAGATGCTATCGGATGAATCCATGCGGCTCTCGGTTGTTGCAGGAGCGCAGGGGCGATTGCTAATTGGAGTCCAAGGGGCGAATCTCGACGCCTTGCAGCATGTTGTGCGATGCGTGCTTCGCAAGCACGTAAGCGAACATATGCGCATTGTTGTAGATATTAACGGCTATCGCAGCAGGAGAGAACAAAACCTCTTTGGCTTTGCGGAAGAAGTTGCGCGCCGCGCCCAAAAAACCGGCAGGCCGGTTGCGCTCTCTCCTATGAGCGCAGTTGATCGCCGCACCATCCATGCCGCACTTTCTTCCCATAAAGAAGTAGTTACGCAAAGCACGGGAGACGGCAAAGATCGGCGAGTCGTGGTTCGTCCGGTATTTTTATAAATGGGGCAATCAATTTTTTTTAATGCGGTTTTTGCGGCTGCAAGCCGCATTCTTGTATTGGCGCTCGGTCTCGGAGTAACGGCGCTTACGGTAAGAATCATTTCAGTTGAGCAATTTGGAATATATTCATTCGTGCTGACGATTGGAACGTTTTTACAACTCGCTGCCGACTTTGGGCTGTACTTAACGGCGAGTCGCGAACTTGGTGCGAACCTTGGGCAGCCGGCAAAAGCCATGCGGCATATTGTGTCGTTGAGGGGCATATTGCTTTTTGCGGTATTTGCGCTCGGTCTCGGAGTGTTTCTTGCCGTTCCCTCCATGAGGCAATTGGCAGCGCTGCTTTTCTTGATTGCCCTTGGGTTAATCGCCCAGTCGGGCAGCCAGCTCCTTATGGGGGTGTTTCAGGCCTATGGAACTATTTGGAAAGCAACAGTGGGAGAGATTATCGGAAGAGCTGTGCAGCTTGGCATTCTTGGGTATATATGGCTTCATCGAGCAGAAGATATGGCTTCATCTTTATCCGGCATTGCCATAGCGTTTTCTGCCGGGCTGCTTGTTGCGCTTATGATTCATGGAATTCTTGCGCCGCATCGTGGCGCATTGCTGCCCAAGGTTTCAATTCCCGCATGGAAAAGGATAATCGGCACATCCTGGCCCATTGCGCTTATGCTGATTCTG
>CAZPRL010000088.1:0-3522 GCA_964589385.1 uncultured Candidatus Saccharibacteria bacterium
CGGCGATTTGAGCTGCTTGGCAATGTGCGCGGATGCGATATTCGATCAGACTATGGCCACCATCCGGCAGAAATTCGCGCTACCATCTCAAGCGCGCGAGAAGCGTATCCGTCCGGAAAGCTTACTGTCCTCTTCGAGGCTCATATGCCGCTTCGGCTTCGTACGTTTTTTGATGATTTTACCAGTGCGCTCTCTTTGGCCGATACTATTGTTGTAATTGAGCCATTTGCGCCTGCAGGGCGCGACGCACAGGGCGTTGATGACGCGAAGCTTCTTGTGGATACTCTTGTCAAGAATGGCAAAAAAGCCCTCTATTGCGAAGATCCTACTCAATATATCGCAGAAACTCTTGATGGAGATGTACTGCTTTTCTTTAGTGCAGGCACATTAGACTCTACAATACGAAAAACTGTCAAACCGTCCTGACAAAATACTCCTTTGTAAGCATTGGACAAAATTAGATATATCTAGTACGATGATAGGTCATATTCTGCATTTTCATACACAGCATTTGACAATATTTAATTCATATGCTACAAAGTTCTATATGAACCAAGAAACAACGCATCAAACCATACAGACCACCCCGGAGCACACCCAAGTGGTAAATTTTCCAGAACTTACAGACGCAGCCCTTCAGGCGCTTGATGCGCGTTCTCGCGATATTATTACGCGACGTTTCGGCATTGGAAAAGAAGACAAGGAGACGCTCGAGAGCATCGGAAAAGAATATGGCATTACTCGCGAGCGAGTGCGCCAAATTGAAGCGAACGCCAAGAAAGAGCTTACGTCCATGCGAGATCTATTCCAAAGCATCGAGATGCTTCTCATCAATATTTTTACCGAGCATGGCGGATTGATGGCAGAAGACCATGTAGTTGACGAAGTATCAAAGCGGGTAGGAAGCCATATATCTTCTCATATTATCCATTTCTATCTGACTATTATTCCGGCTTTTTCGCTTCATCAGCCAAATAGCCTTTTCGAGACTCACTGGAACCGAGAGGACGCTATTCATGGCAAAGAAGAGCAGATCGTTCTTGCCGCTATGGAAATTCTCAAGGAAAAATCCCAGCCTATGCAGCTTGATGCGCTTATTGCGGAAATCAGCGCAAAACTGGGCGGAAACATGCCGCATGCATATATCCACGCGGCACTTATGGCAAGCAAGCATATTGGAAAAACCGCATTTGGCGATTGGGGGCTCATCGGATGGGCGGAGACTTCTCCTCGCGGTGTAGGAGACAAGGCGTTTGCAGTGCTTCGCCGAAATGGATCCCCCGCGCATTTTCGAGATATCACAACGATGATCAATGAAGCTATCTTCGACCAAAAAAAGGCAAATCCACAAACGGTACACAATGAACTCATTAAAGACGGTCGATTTGTACTGGTTGGACGAGGCCTGTATGGACTGAAGGAATGGGGATATGTTGCCGGAACTGTTGCGGATGTTTTGGAATCTATTTTGAAAAATACCGCCAAGCCGATGAAGAAACAGGAACTCATCGCGGAAGTTCTCAAACAGCGCATGGTAAAGAAAAATACCATTCTCCTGTCTCTCCAAAACACTTCTCGATTCGAACGAGCAGGAAAAGACCTTTATACTCTTCGCGCTTAAATACGCTCCTCGGTTGTTTTGCGGTACAATACAAGCACCGTATGAACATCCTTCTCGAATTCCTCGCGCCGTTGAGTAGCAGCGTTATCACGATCGGCTGGCTCATCGTAGTTTGGATGATTCTTCTTGTTGCATGGAAAACATACCTGCTCATGAAGATGATAGACTACATCAGCGCAATTGAATGGACATTTCTTCAAATCACTCTGCCGGACGATACGGAAGAAACCCCGAAGTCGATGGAAGTCATATTTGAAGTAATGGGCGGCATGCATAAAAATCCGGATTTCAATGAACTTTGGTTTGAAGGATATCTGGAGCCGTGGGTAAGCTTTGAATTGTACTGCTCCCAAAACATGGCGAAATATATCATGGTAGTGCCGACAGCGCATCGCCGGCTTTTTGAAAGCGTCGTATATGCGCAGTATCCGAAAGCGAATATCCAGGAAGTGGAAGATTATTCCCTTCGGTACAATTGGCACGACCTCCGAGAAAAATATGAATTATATGGTACGGAAATCCTCATGTCAGAGAAAGACATCTATCCGATTAAAACGTATCGAGAGTTTGAAGCGACGCTTGCGGAAAAGATTCCTTTTGTAGATCCCCACCAAATTATGGTTGAAACGCTTACCAACGTGGAGCCGGGAGAAGAGTTTTGGATCCAAGTGCTTGTGCGTCCCACAGACTCAAAAGAAATCAAACAATGGGAACAAGACGGAGAAAAGAAGATTGCCGAAATCTCCGGGCAGGCAAAGAAAGAAAAGCCCGGCATGTGGGATAATTTTAAAGCATTCATGTTTGCAATTCCGGGCGAGCTTCTCACGGTGATGTTTCGAGGGCCTCTGGATTTCGAGAAAGATAAAGAAGAGAAAGTCCTTCGCTTCTTTAATCCGGTAGACGAAGCAAAAATGAAAGGAATTCTTCAAAAAATATCTTCGAACGATACAGGACTAAGATTCGCGTAGTTCATATCGCTCCGGTCGGCCAGCTTAAAAAGCCGAATATCGGGCGCATCATCGGAGTATTCAAGCAATTCTCGACCTATCATATGAACTCCCTCTATCCGGACAAGGCAACAAAGACCAACGGCCCGAATTTCATTATGAGGGATAAGCGCCGGCTTTGGCGCGAAAAGAACATCATACAAAATTTCCAATGGCGTGATTTTTTTGGAAGGGGTTCCGGCTATATGCTGAATGCGGAAGAGCTCGCATCGGTGTATCATTTTCCTGTGAAGTACGTATCCGCTCCGAGCGTAGAGCGAGCAAAGGCCGGCAAGAAAAATCCTCCTGCAGATTTACCTTATGCATAATAACGCACTATGAGCGCCGAAGAGATAACCGTGGTCGGACAGACGAATTTCCGCAATCAGCGCAGGGCGTTCGGCATTTATGAAGATGATCGCAGGCGCCATGTATACGTGATCGGAAAAACCGGTGTGGGAAAAACAACCCTGCTGGAAAACATGATTGTGCAAGATATCAGAAACGGCAAAGGACTCGCGCTTGTCGATCCGCACGGAGACGTAGCCGAAAAGATTCTCGACATCATCCCGCCGGAACGCATCAACGACGTAGTATATTTCGATCCTGCAGACGTAAACTTTCCCGTAGCATTCAATCCGCTGGAGTCGGTAGATCCGCAATACAAATACCTGGTCGCATCGGGACTGGTTAGCTCGCTGAAAAAGATATGGGCTGATTCTTGGGGGCCTCGACTGGAATACATTCTAAGAAACGTTATTTTGGCGCTGCTTGATTATCCCTCCAGCACGATGCTTGGAATTATGCGCATGCTTGCCGATAAGAATTATCGAAAAAAAGTAGTCGACACTATTCAAGATCCTGTTGTAAAAGCGTTCTGGGTGAATGAGTTTGCGAATTATAACGAGCGCTTCC
>CAZPRL010000089.1:0-3501 GCA_964589385.1 uncultured Candidatus Saccharibacteria bacterium
GAGCTGTTTAGCGTTGTAGAGTACAGGAAGCCCAGCCTTCGCCAAGGCTTCGGCGGGTAAAAGCGGATGTGGCGGAATTGGTATACGCGCATGGCTTAGGACCATGTGGGGCAACTCATGGAGGTTCGAGTCCTCTCATCCGCACCTCAAAAATAGGACAAAATACTTGACAAATGTATGTTTTTAGGTATATAATGCTTAAAGTCAGTTTTTGGTTGCCACGATCTCCGATTGTTTTTTGACAAAGGAAACATACAAATGAAAAAAGAAACGTCTCTTCAAGAAGAAGAAAAAGAAAAAAAACTTCACCCCAAAGAAACGTCTCCTCGTACCAGAATCACAAGTGTGATCCTCGTAGCCTTTTTGATCATCTGGATATTGGTCGGAGTACCCCTGTTGCTTTTTGGAAGCCTGGAATTCGTGCTTTGGAGCACGCTTATGGCGCTTATTGCATTATTTGCGCTGTTGGCATCGCTGACTGGCATCAAGCCGGCAACGATGATTCTGTCAACCTTTATGGGCGACATCGACAAACTGGATGCGAGAACAGGCAATGCAACGCGCGGAATTGCCGGTACGCATTTCGTGCTGAATTTTCCGCCGCCGCTTGCGCAAGCGATTATTCTGCCGATGGGGGCATTTACTGTCCCCTTTAAGCCGATAAACGCAACGACCCAGGAGGTCGGGGGAGCAAAAGATAGTACGAAAGAAAATTTCACGCCCGTAATTGGTATCGTGCAATTTACTATCCAACTACCCACCAATCTTGAGAAGCTAGTTAAGATGATCGAAGTGATTGATTTCGTTTCGAACCGCGACACGAACGACCTCACGCAGAAAACCCCCACTATTTTCTATAGACCAAAAGAAAATGGAATGGGGTTCGAGGCGAAAGAACAGGATTGCTTTAGGATCGCAAAAGTATTCTCTACGCTTCTTCAGCCGACAGTGGACGAGGCCTTGAGCCAAGTCATCGTGAAGTATCCGCTTTCTGCGGCACTGCAAAACAGAAGCGAAATTGAAAAAGCATTCATAAAACAATTAAAAGCAGGCGACGAAGATGATGGCACAAAAAGACCAAGCTCGATCATTGAAAAGGCCGGACTTCTTGGCGAGAAGAAAGACAAAGGTGAGGATGAAGGTGAGGATGAAGAAATATTCTTTAATCTCAACCTTGTTGACATCAGCATCGCCGATCCGGAGACAGCACAATCAATCTCCGCAGGAACAAAAGAGCGATATACCGCAAAGGGAGTTATTCAGAAAGCACGAGGAGAAAAAAAAGCAGAAATCATCAGATCGAAAGGCGCTGCAGCAGCAATCACCAATCGCGCCAAAGCAGTTGCCGATGGTGGCCCTGCCGCAGTACAAGTGCTTGCTGCGCAAGCCATTGCGGATGCCTCTTCGGAAAATACAACGTTTGTTGCAGGGCTTAATCTTCTTGAAGCTGCTAGTGCAGCACTTATAAAGAACCCCCCGCAACAAGTGCCAAAACAAGAAAGTAAACCATAATAAAAGGAACAAGCAAATGGTGGAATGGATACTGCATAACGCAATTAGATCAGTGCTCATTTTGGGCATCTTTACTGTCATCTTTTTTGGAATAGGATACCTCGCCCTAAAGTGGCGCTGGATCCCCAAGAGAGAGAAGGGAAAGAAAACAGAAGAAAAAGGCACCTCCGAGAAGTCAGAAACTTCTGTGACCATCACAACAAAGGAAGAGAAGAAGGTATCGACAAAAAAGAAGGTAATGGCTTGGGCCGTAGTGATTCTTCTGTGCCTAGCCTTCCTACCACAACTAGTGGGAGCGGGAAAATGGGCTCTGGCTTGGATAGCCTCCGGACCAGACCAGTTGTTTCGCGGCACTCCGCGATCGGAGTGGGGTATTCTCTCTACTCCGACCACTTCGGCTGAAGAGCCGGAATTCAGGGTCGTAGTCGATCCATCCGAACTTCGGTTGGATCACTTCGTCTCCGGTCCTCGCGACTGGGGATGGCAGACGTTGCCGACAGAGGTTGAGGGAACATTCTCCATTGACTCTAAAGAACGCTACACAGGACTTAACGTAGCGTTGTTGGAAGGCAGCAAGATTCAGGTCCACTGTCCTGGTTACAATGAAGACAACTCATATACTGCATGGATACATGCAGGCCCAAGCAGCCCCGTATCTATCGATAGATCAGGGGAATCGTTTCGGGTAAATGGGATAAATAACACCTCTGGAGCGCTCATGATAGCAATGTCAGCTCGACGCCCAGAGGCAGTATCCCGCCATATGACATTTGCCTTCAAAGTCTCTCCCAGACCCGGACACACCCGTATTGCTACATGGAAAGTAGCAAATGGCGGGGAAAGTATCCAATGGGGGAAACTTCCGGACCTCGGAACGCTTCACTGGAATCTCTATGTGAGATTCGCAGATGAGCAAGGCATCACACTCTCTCCGAGCGTGATGCAGCAGTACCCTGCCACTATAGATATTGGCAAGCTAGTGGTACTGAAGAACTCACCGAAAGATGCGCCTCCGGCGAATCTCTTCCCGATGATGACGAAGGTCATGTCGGAATCGGAACGAGTATTTGGAGATTACGTAGTGCAAGAAAAGAATCCTTTTCTTGCAATTACGCCTCCCGATATTCCCGGAAAAAAAGTTCGTATCGAGGTTATCCTTGATATCGAACACTAAGTAAGCAGATCGATCTTTACACCCAACACCCGCCAAGTCTTTGTACTTGGTCGGGTGTTTTTTTGTTTTACCTGTGTAAAACACCCCTCGAGTCCCGCAATAGCGGGACGAAGGGGGTTACGCGATAACTAAGGCTAACGACTGCACCCTACCCTAAAGAAATATTAACAATCGCCGCAATGATGGCGATACAAACAATTGCAACTATCGATTTGAAAATAATAATCCTTTGCGCAAGCTGAACTGCGTTATCTCCCGGATTCCATGCGTATTTTGAAGATGCCTTCAGAAGCTGCCGAACGAAAACGAGAACTGTCAGGGCCGATACGATATTAATTCCGATAAGTATTTGAGATAGTTGCATTGGATAAGTATACCCAAGAAATAGCAAAACGCAGAACCAAGATGGCTCTGCGTTTTTATTTATGCCCTTCGGCCGCAAATTATGATACTGCTACGGTGCTGATGATAAAGTTCACGAGCGCTGCGGAAATTCCGATGACGATAAGTCCGATAAGAGCATAGAGAATAGTATTCTTTGCCTTCTCGGTTTCGCCTTCTTCTCCTTGCGATGTGATGTATCGGATACCTCCGATTACGAGGTAAATCGATGCTGCGATACCCGCAACAACGAGGAGGCCGTTTACAATATTGAGCACTGAAGGGATGAGCCCTCCTCGAGCCGTATTCGCAAACGGGATTGCCGGCTGCAGACCCTGCGCAAATACAACGATTGGAGTAAGCGCGAGCGTAAGAGCTCCTGTTGCAACGCGAACGATTGATTTGAGATTCATATACGACTCACCTCCTTTGTG
>CAZPRL010000090.1:0-3347 GCA_964589385.1 uncultured Candidatus Saccharibacteria bacterium
TTGAGCGAAAAAATGGAAAGCCGGAAAAAAGAATTGCCGTATTATTCGGAAGCGCAACATGTGCAATACTGCTCTTGTCTCAAGGCCCGCTCATCGGCATTGATATCCCTCCCGTGCGAGCGCTCTTTTACCTTGCCGTTCCGCTTTCCATTGGAGCTGCATATATTGTCAGCAAATCTCTATCAGGAATTACTCATGCATATTCCGGAAAAACGCGCGCATTTGCAATAGCTGTTCTCATTGGTGCAATGGTATGTGGAATTGGAGCTTCTCCATACAAGGCCTATGCTTCCCTCTCGCATACGATTCGAACAAACTCAACGCTTACTTCAGAACAAACATATTTGATAGAGTCCCTGAAGAACGGCGAATCCGGAGGAATTCTCGTAGACGATTACAACCGAAGATCCGCATCTTGGCTTGTGCTATCAGGTCGTCCAATGTTTACTCGGATTGCCGCAGATCTTGAGCGGCAGATGGAAGAATCCATGCAATCCAAATTGCGATATGAATTATACGAACATCAGCTGGATTATGAAAAAATCATTGAGCTGGGAAGCTTGCCGGTTATTGCCGACATTGCAAAACGAAATAATATTTCTGCGATCACGGGCATTGCGAATTCATCCAATACGGCATTTGCGCACAATAGCGCGCTCTCCGCAAAAGAATCTGCCGGCGATATTACGATGTATGAAGTAAACGGCAATACCGATACTGCCTGTACGAGTCCTGAATGCTTGTTTCTTCTTCAGCGAGCCACTCTTGCAAATGATATTGGCGATGAAATGGATACATTTGAGCATTTGCAGGCAAGCGTGCGAAGTTCCAGACTCTCCGAACCGAAAGCAAATGGAAATACGACGTACCGAACCACGAATGCTTCGCTTATTCCGATGAGGTTTAACGTTGGAGACTATGTTCGCGCAGTATGGGATCCCGAAAAATCCGGGAGTATCTCACAAAACCTGCAGTTTATGCTCTTTCTTGCTCGTCCGGTCGAAAGCCTCGCGCTTGCGGGCATGGGAGATAAAACGATTACCATTCCCGCCCAAAGCCATAGTATAGTTGAGGTGCCGCAAGAACTGCTTGCTATGGACGAAAAAGGCTTTATTACGCTCTTTATTCTCAATCCTCGAAGGCAAGATATTCCAATAGATCTTATCGCATTAGGACCAGAGTTATGAAGCAATCAAAACTTACCGGAGCAATCGCTCTTATAGGATCGCAGGCAATCGTCCTGTTTCTCGGATATATTATTCATCCTTGGGTTGGCCGATTGCTTGGTCCTGCGCAATACGGAGTATATGGAATTATTCTTTCCATACAAACAATATTTGGAATTATTCTTACCCTTGGAGTGCCAAGCGCTGTTTCAAAGTTCGTAGCCCAGCGAAATGAAGTCGCGCAAAACGTGCTGCGCCAAGGATTGAGGATTCAGGCTCTTTTCGGACTCCTTATTGCGCTCACATTAACGCTGGCGGCTCCCCTATTCGCGCGTCTTCTGAACGACCCGTCTCTTACAAAATACCTCATGTTCAGCAGCGGCATTATTCTTATCCAGGCATTCTACCCGGTCTATAGCCAGTTTTTGAGCGGCATGCACCATTTTAATAAGCAAGCCGCGCTCACCGCAGTATATGCCATTGCAAAATTAATCGGCGCCATTTCTTTAATTTACGTATTTGGCCTCTACGGCGCATTGTCCGGATTTGCGGTGGGAGGAATAATCGCAGCTCTGCTCGGATGGCACTGGACGAAGAAGATGGGAGGCATAGAGGAATACCATATCGAACTCAAGAAATTCATATCGTTTGCGGGAATCTATGCGATTATCCTTGTGGGCCTGCAAATGCTCATGAGCCTCGACTTGTTTATGGTAAAAGCGATTTTACAAAATGACACCCAGGCCGGCTATTACAATGCCGCCGTTTCGCTCTCGAGGATTTCCTACATGCTCCTTCAGGGCCTGGCGTTTGTGCTCTTGCCGAGCGTTGCCGCGCTCACGCGTCCAGGAGAGTCCCATGACAAGGCCGCTGCATTTATCCGTGATGCGCTCCGGTATCTTATTGCTCTTATTGTCCCAAGCGTTGCGCTTGCCTCCGCCACCAGCAAAGAGCTGATAATCTTATTCTTTGCAAAAGATTATGTATCGGCGGCTCCCGTCCTCACCGTCTTAATGGTAGGCCTCGGAGCGCTTTCCTTCTACCTTCTCCTTACGAATATCGTGGCAGGAGCGGGAAAGGCACATGTATCGCTCTATATTACAATTGCCATGCTGGCGGGAAGCGCAGGACTAGGATTCTTTTTAATTCCGAATTACGGCTTAATCGGCGCCGCATGGCAGACGACCATCACAAGCTGCATTGGACTCATTGCTCTTGCCGCCTATACGTTCCAAACATTCAAAATTCCCTATCCTATTAAAAGCATCGTGCATATCGTTATTGCGACCATCGTAATGATACTGCCTACGTACGTCTGGAAAGTAAGTTCGATACTTCTCCCCGTTCAATATCTTATTCTCTTTGGAATATATGTTGGAATTCTCTGGATGCTTGGAGAAATCAGGAAAGAAGATAAAGCTCTTCTTGCTTCACTAAAAAAGCCGAAAATAGCCGTATGAATGCATTGAAGAAAGCAATCACTATCGTACTGGGCAGCTTTATTATCCTTGCGATTGCAACACTCCCTTCCCTTCTCTCTTCGGGCCCGCGCAGAATCGGCGTACTGGAAAATATTCATGGAATTCCCTACCCGATGCAAGATAACGGCATCTTGATCCTGGAAGACATGGCGCATGCCGACGTCTATCTTGCAGAAAGCGTATTGGCAAAAAAAATAACGTTTACTATTATATTTGATCCAAAATCCGTAGAGCAAATAGATTTTGGCGTTCGGGAAAATCCATTTTGGTTAAGCTATGAAAAGCATCAGTTGTACAGAAAAGACGTCGACCCTTTAGGACTGCAAACCAAGCAAGTACGTATTCCTCTGACAAGAATGATTCAAGAATCCGACAGGTCAATCGATACGATGTTTTTCGCGAAGACTGCAAGTGGCCTGCCCGAGTGGAGCATTCAAGGGTTTCATGGTACCGTTGACATCGTTATGCCTACGTGGAATGAAGTAAAGTCGTTTGGCAAAAGTATCCTTACCCGGGAACGGCCCCTGTAGACTATGCGCGTAGTTCCCCTGTACTTTTTTTGGTGTTTTCTGGGAGCAGCGATTCTCGCAGCAGGCGCTCGGTACTTTCAGCCTGCAACAATTGACAGGCAAGTCTTGTCATGCCTTATTGCTCTTGCTGCAATAAGCGCCGCATGTGCAGTAGGAAATATATCCTATGA
>CAZPRL010000091.1:0-3286 GCA_964589385.1 uncultured Candidatus Saccharibacteria bacterium
CAGGGCCATCTTCTCTTCCACAGCCCGCTCAAGCAAAAAATCCAAGACCGGACGAGCTGGAAGATGTTGTTATTGCGCCAAAGCAAGAAGAAATGATTACGGATTTATCAGCGCTGCTTGGGAAAACCTCACCCAGCCCGACACTCTACGACGCCGTATGTTCCAATTGCGGAAAGAAAACGCAGGTGCCGTTCAAGCCGGATCCGGAGAAGGACGTGTTCTGCAAAGAGTGCTACCAGGAAAGAAAGCTCGCAAAACTGGAACCCACACCCAAACCCTTTTCCGGCCCCAGACCGCCACGGCTATAAGCTAACAGCTAACTCGTGCTATAATATCCCCATGCGCTACGACAAATCCGATTCTAAAAAAATGCCGATTGATAAGCCGTTTGATTTTCATGAAGATGCAAACTGGAGAATATTCCGTATCATGTCGGAATTTATCGATGGATTCGAATTCTTATATCCGCTTCGCAAAGAAGTGACATTTTTCGGATCTGCACGATTTCCCGAAGGAAATAAATGGTACGAAGAATCCCGCAAGCTGGGAAGACTTCTCGCGGAACACCAATTCACCGTCATCACCGGCGGAGGTCCGGGAATTATGGAGGGCGGCAACAGGGGAGCATATGAAGGCGGCGGTAATTCCGTCGGTCTTGATATTGAGCTACCGACCGAACAGCGGCGCAATGCATATGTAAAGCAGGGAATTGGATTCCATTATTTCTTTACGCGCAAAGTGATGCTTTCCGCATCGGCGCAGGCATATGTATTCTTCCCGGGAGGATTTGGAACGCTGGATGAATTCTTCGAGATGGTAACGCTGGTGCAAACAGGAAAAATGATACCCGTTCCGATCATCTGTATGGGGAAACATTTCTGGGAACCTCTTGATTCATGGGCAAACTCTCATATGGTGCAAGAGTACAAAACCGTTGCTCCGGAAGATCTCGACTTATACACAATTGTCGATACCGCTGAAGACGCTTTTGAAATCATTAAAGACTCAAAGGAGCGAAAATATTTCTAAATATTGCAAAAAAGTCAGTAATTCTTGACTAAATAACAAGTATATTTCATTGACTACGAATGCTATGCGAATAATAGTAGAGACATGAACGGAGCTTCCAGAACTCGCGTGTACCATCGTGCAGAGCAAGCCGATGCAGATCGGCTCCTTCGCATATGGCCGCCAAATTCCCGCAAACTTTGCGGAGAAATTATCGATACATACGGCCTTCCGCACGAAATAACGGAAACGATGGCAATTTGGCATTATAACGGGCCATGGAAGCGGACGGTGGTTCATCGCAATGGCGTACAGCATAATGTTCCGCATCCGCATATCGACCTGCTCGAACAGACTGTAGACGCAAAGGTAAATCCGGAACTTTTTTCCGAAATAACGAAGTTCGACGGAAGTATTATTCTGGATAAGACTCGCGGCGAAATGACATGCTATTGCGAAAGCGAACGAGCTAATACGCTCATATTGAATCTGGCGCACGATATTATCCTCGGAAGGAAAACTGCGAAAGAGGCGCGCGATGTCCTTATGAAATCTTCAGACTTCTTCCATTCGCAATTGCCGAACCCGTATCGCGAATCGCTCCAATTCACCTCCACGATTGAAACAACCAATCCGGACATGGTGACAGCCGAGCCGAATTGAAAAAAACGGTTTAGACAGGTAGGCTAAAGTTCATGAATCACATGACAAGCCTGCAAGACATCCGGGAGAAATACTTGGCTTTTTTTGAATCCAAAGGTCACGTACGTATTCCATCTGCAAAATTAATTCCGGAGAATGATCCGACGACGCTTTTTACCGGCTCCGGCATGCAGCCGATGCTCCCATATTTATTGGGTCAACCTCACCCTATAGGCACTCGAATTGTTGATTCTCAAAAGTCGTTTCGGACTGGTGACATCGAGGATGTAGGCGATAATCGGCACACAACGTTTTTCGAAATGCTCGGAAACTGGTCTCTGGGAGACTATTTTCAAGAAGAACAGCTTTCGTGGATTTTTGCATTTCTCACTGAAGAGATAGGCCTTGATCCACAGAGGATCTATGTAACAGCATTTTCCGGCGACGAAGATAATAGTCTCCCTCGCGACGATGCTGCTGTAATGATTTGGAAACGATTATTTCAAGAAAAAGGAATTGATGCGCAAGAAGTAAACGTTATGAGCGAAGAGAATGCTGCGAAAGTTGGAATGCATGGTGAAAGAATCTTCCTGTATGGCTCAAAAAATTGGTGGTCACGTGCGGGGGTACCTGACAACATGCCAATCGGTGAACCTGGTGGACCAGATGCAGAAATGTTTTATGAATTTCCTGAAGCTCAGCATGATCAAGCGTTTGGCGCGCATTGCCATCCAAATTGTGATTGTGGCCGGTTTGTAGAAATTGGAAATTCTGTGTTCATGCAATATATAAAAGTGGCAGAGAAAAGTTTTGAACCTCTTCCGAAAAAGAATATCGACTTTGGTGGGGGGCTCGAACGTATCGCCATGGCTGCTCAGGACACAAATGATATTTTAAGATTGGATCTTTTTACCAATGTCATTACGACGATCGAAAATCTTTCGGGCACCAAATATACTGACTCCCAATATACCTATTCATACCGCGTCCTTGCGGATCATCTCAGGGCATCTATTTTTCTTATCGGCGATGGGGTTACGCCCGCGAACTCCGATCAAGGATATTTTGTACGACGACTCTTGCGACGATCCGTGCGGCACTGGGACAAGTTAAGCATTACGAGGAGCGATTTATCGTCTTTGGTTGATCCTCTCTTGGATTACTACAAAGATTCGTATCCTGAAACCTTTGCCCAGAAAGAAAAGATTAAAGAGGAAATTTCACAAGAAGAAGAGAAATTTAGAAAGACACTCAAAGAGGGTCTAAAAATATTCGAAAAACTTGCCCAACATACTGCTTCAAAAATTTCCGGAACAGACGCGTTTAATCTCTTGCAATCGTATGGCTTTCCTCTGGAGATTACTCTTGAACTTGCACAAGAAAAAGGAATTACCGTTGACGTTGAAGGGTTTGCAGAGGAATTACAACACCATCAGAGTCTCTCTCGAACGGGAGCAGAGCAGAAATTCAAAGGTGGCCTTGCGGATCATTCCGACATGTCGGTGAAATACCACACCGCGACGCATTTATTGCATCAAGCGTTACGCACCGTATTGGGAGATCATGTATTCCAAAAAGGAAGCAATATCACTCCTGAACGGTTACGATTCGATTTTTCTCATCCCGACAAAATGAC
>CAZPRL010000092.1:0-3281 GCA_964589385.1 uncultured Candidatus Saccharibacteria bacterium
CGCAAGCAAACGGAAAAAAAGAATTTCTCCGCATTTCTCGCGGTCGCAAAGGGGTCCAAAGAGGAGCCGTATGTCATTCATTTGAAATATACTCCCAAAAAGAAAACGAAAACCCCCAAGAAATCCATCGCGCTTATCGGCAAGGGCATTACATTTGATTCCGGCGGACTTTCCCTGAAGCCTGCGCAATCTATGGAAACAATGAAGGTAGATATGGCCGGTGCCGCTACGGTGCTTGGACTGTTCTCGATTTTACCGTATATATCACCGGACGTTGCCGTGCACGGCATTATTCTCGCATGCGAGAACATGCCATCCGGAGATGCGTACCGCCCGGGAGATGTGGTAACTGCAATGAACGGGAAAACAATCGAAGTGTTAAATACCGATGCCGAGGGTCGGGTAACGCTTGCTGATGCGCTTGTGTATGCAAGTACTTTCCAACCCGACGCAATTATAGATCTTGCAACGCTTACGGGAGCATGCGTGGTTGCGTTGGGAGAGACATATGCAGGCCTTTTTGGAAATGATAAATCGCTCAATGGGCATATCATGAAATCGGCGGAAGACGCAGGGGAAGGCATGGTGGAGTTTCCGCTTCCGGAAGAATATCGGCCAACTGTGCAAAGCCAGATTGCCGACTTGCGCAACACATCGTTTATGAAAACCGGAGGAGCAATTACCGCAGCGCTTTTCCTTCAGTCGTTTGTCGGCCTGCAGAAAGGAACCAAGAAACAAATTCCATGGGCGCATCTTGATATTGCCGGGCCTATTTATGCAGAAATGCCGCTCATTCCCTACTGGCAGTATGGCGCAACGGGATATGGAGTGCGCACACTTGCAAAATTAGTGGAGCGATTCGGGAAATAAGAGGGAGCGGTTTACTTCGCTTTCTTCCGCATCGCCGCAATTGCGTCTCGGTATTGAGCAGCTTTTTCGAATTCCATGTTTTGCGCCGCAAGGTGCATTTTATCCGAGAGTCGCTTGATTGCATGCTGGGCTTCTTCTTTGGACATATGTTCCGGTACCGCAACTTCTTCAATCGGACGGGACAGCGTAGATGCTTTGATTTCTTTTATAATTGATGTCGGGGTGATGCCGTGCTGCCTGTTGTAGGCAACCTGAATTTTTCTTCGTCGAGTCGTTTCGTCAATCGCGCGCTGCATGGATCCGGTAATCCTATCTGCGTACATGACTACATGCCCCTGCACATGCCGGGCTGCACGCCCCATTGTTTGAATTAACGCCGTTTCGCTTCTTAAGTACCCTTCTTTGTCCGCATCCATAATGGCTACCAGCGCAACTTCCGGCAAGTCGAGCCCTTCTCGGAGCAAGTTGATTCCAACCAACACATCGTACATACCGGAGCGAAGTCCCCTGAGAATATCGATTCGCTCGAGCGTATCGATATCAGAGTGGAGGTATGCCGCTTTCGTTCCGGATTCCGTGAGGTATCCGGCAAGCTCTTCCGCCATGCGCTTGGTAAGTGTCGTGACGAGCACTCGCTGCTTTTTCTTTACCGTTTCCTTGATTCTTTCCATAACGTCATCTATCTGGTGCTTCGTGGATGTAATCTCAATTTCCGGATCGATAAGTCCCGTCGGCCGGACAATCTGCTCTACTGTCGCCTCGCTCGTGTTCTTTTCGTACGGGCCGGGAGTCGCGGAAATGAACACGGTCTGTCCGATTTTATCTTCAAATTCAAAAAACTTCAGCGGCCGATTGTCTTTGGCGCTTGGCAATCGAAATCCGTATCCGATGAGGTTTTGTTTTCGTGCGGCATCGCCGGCATACATTGCCCCTACCTGCGGGATGGTCATATGGGATTCGTCGATGAATGTAAGAAACCCTTTCTCTCCGTATGCGAATCTAAAGTAATCGATGAGGGTAGAAGGAGGGTCTCCGGGGATGCGTCCGTCCAAATGGCGAGAATAGTTTTCAATTCCCGAAACGTATCCGATGTGCTCGATCATCTCCATATCATAATTTGTGCGCTCGATGATGCGTTGAGCTTCTGCAAACTTCTTTTGTGCCTCAAACATTGTTGCCTGCTGTTTTGCCTCTTCTCGAATTGCATCGAGCGACGCTTTTTTCTTCTCGTCATTTGTCATGAAAAATGTTGCAGGGAATATGGACGCTGATGCAAGTACGTTTTGTTCATGGCCCGTAATCGGATCGATGTGGGATATTTTCTCAACGCTAGGGCCGAAGAATTCGATACGAACAATCGAGTCTTCTCCGGACGGAAAAATGTCTACCGTATCTCCGCGGACGCGATATTTTCCTCGTTCAAGATCTATGTCGTTTCGTTCATATTGCAGCTTGCTGATGTTCCGCAAAAAGTCTTGCCGTTCAAGCATGTCTTTTGTTTTGACGAGAATTCGCGAGTTGACGTAGTCCTCTGGCGACCCGAGACCGTAAATGCACGATACGGAAGAAACGACAATCGTATCTTGTCGAGATAATACTGCCTCCATTGCGCTGTGGCGCAGCCGTTCGATTTCATCATTAATAGCGGCATCTTTTGCGATGTATGTCCCCGTGCGCGGAATGTACGCTTCCGGCTGGTAGTAATCATAGTAGGAAACAAAATATTCAACAGCGGCATCGGGGAAAAAGGTGCGGAATTCTTCCACAAGCTGCGCGGCAAGTGTTTTATTATGGCTGATAATAAGGGCGGGCATATTTGTTTTTGCAATGACGGAAGCTGCGGTCATGGTTTTTCCAGACCCTGTTACACCCAAGAGCGTTTGCCTTCGCAAATTCTTCTGTATTCCAGATACGAGCTCCTCTATCGCTTTCGGTTGATCGCCTGCCGGCGCAAAGGGAGCTTTGAGGGTAAAGGTTGATTTCACCCACTCATAGTGGCACCGATTGACTTTCCAAGCAAATAAGAGCGTAATAAGTAAGTTCTTTATCATTCACACGCTTTTTAGAAGAAAGGGGCAACATGCTTGCGACAGCAAATTTCGATTCGCTTGTTTACGGCATCCTTGAGGAGCAAGCACCCATTTTATCTGTCGACCTTTCCCTTTGGGATAAGCGGAGCCTTTGGGCAGTGCTTTATAAGATGTTGAGCGTGCTCACGGATGCAGAGAGGCTTTGTGCCATGAGCGGCGTGCAGCAGATTTCTCTTGCGGTGTTGCAAAGACTTCGAACGGGTCAGAATAAATCGATTTTACGCGAACTGTTTGCGCAATTCCCCACCCCAAAGCCGGAACCTCATCTTCCGTATTCTGATGAGTAGACACCCCGTGCTATTTGCCCGGGGTATTTCTTTA
>CAZPRL010000093.1:0-3204 GCA_964589385.1 uncultured Candidatus Saccharibacteria bacterium
TAGACAGGTGCTGCATGGTTGCCGTCAGCTCGTGTTGTGAAATGTTCCCTTCAGTGGGGTAACGAGCGCAACCCTTATCGCGTGTTATTTTTCACGCGAGACTGCCGTGGTTAACACGGAGGAAGGTGGGGACGACGTCAAATCAGCATGGCCCTCTGATATCTAGGGCTACACACGCGCTACAATGGATAGGACAATGAGATGCAACTTCGCGAGAAGAAGGAATCTCCAAACCTATCCTCAGTTCGGATTGGAGTCTGCAATTCGACTCCATGAAGCTGGAATCGCTAGTAACCGTAAATCAGCTCGTTACGGTGAATACGTTCTCGGGCTTTGTACTCACCGCCCGTCAACTCAGAAGAGTTGATAGTACCCGAAGACCCTGCTTTAGCAGGGGCCACGGTAAGATCAATGATTAGGAGTAAGTCGTAACAAGGCATCGCTAGCGGAAGCTGGCGATGGATCACCTCCTTTCTAGGGAATACTGTCCTTGTGTCGTCGTTAACGAGACACAAGGACCCTGGAAGTCGAGGCTTGTATCCCGAATTACGCAAGTAATTCGGGCGCGAGTCACAATTCATTTGAGAATAAGTGGAAAGCACACCTTCCCTTTAACACATGTGGTGTGCAAAAGAGGCAAAACTTTACAATCGCGCAAAGAGGCGCAGAAAGAAAAAGCGGCGTGTATACGCCGCTTTTTCTTGCAAAAAGTCCATAAAAAATGTTTACTGTACTTTATGCGCGTGTAGCTCAGTGGTAGAGCACTACACTGATAATGTAGTGGCCGGAAGTTCGATCCTTCCCACGCGCACCACTTCGCCCTTCGGGCTTCGCGGTGCAAGCACTAGTTATGAAGTATAATAATCTGTATGGAGTTACCGGAAGAAGTACAAACTGTCATCGAGAAGCTCAATGCAGCAGGATTTGAAGCGTACGCCGTAGGCGGATGCGTGCGAGATTTGTTATTAGGAAAAGAACCCAAGGATTGGGACGTTACTACGTCTGCAAATCCGGAAGAAATTCAAAAAGTGTTTCCGAATTCTTTTTATACAAATAATTTTGGTACGGTCACGGTGCGAACGGGCGAGGGGATCGGCGAGGTTGAAGTTACGACGTATCGCATTGACGCCGGATACAACGATCAGCGGCATCCGGACTCGGTGACGTTTACGAAAAGCTTGAAAGAGGATTTGGCGCGGCGGGATTTTACGATTAATAGTATGGCTATGACCCTAAACCAGACCTCGCTTCGCTCGGACGGTTCAGGGCAGGCCCCGCAAGATTCAGTTATCATCGACGGCATGACAATCATCGATCCTTTTGGCGGCTTGAAAGATTTAAACGACCGCGTTATTCGCGCAGTGGGCAATCCATCGGAACGATTTTCCGAAGACGCGCTTCGCCTCATGCGCGCAGTCCGTTTTTCCGCACAGCTTGGATTTACTATTGAAGAACATACGCTCAAAGCAATTACCGAATATGCGCCTGCAATTTCCGCGGTATCGCATGAACGAGTGCGAGACGAACTCATCAAGCTTGTTATGAGCCGAAACCCCGAACAAGGCATGAATATTCTGCAGCAAACAGGCCTGCTTGCAATGATTCTTCCAGAAGTTCAGGAGGGAGTGGGGATAGATCAGAATAAGCATCATATCTATACCGTTTTCGACCACTGTATAAAGTCTTTGCAGTTTGCAGCGCACTACGAGTATCCGCTTCACGTCCGTCTTGCTTCGCTTTTCCACGATATCGGCAAGCCCTGCACTAGAAGGCTAGCGCCTTCAGTGCAGGGCAAGGCCCCTGATTACACATTCTACGCACATGATATTGTCGGAGCACGGATGACGGAACACCTGATGAAACGGCTGAAGTTTCCGTCAGACCTTACCAAGCAAGTTACGCACCTTGTACGGCAGCATATGTTCTATTACGACGTGGGCAAAGTCACACCCGCAGGGGCAAGGCGGCTGCTTCGACGAGTCGGCAAGGAACACTTCGATGATCTCATCAAGCTTAGAATCGCCGAACGAAAGGGATCGGGCGTGCCAAAAGCGGAACCATATCGGCTTCGACACCTGCAGTTCATGGTCGAGAACGCATCGAAAGAACCTATCGCGGTCGGCCAACTCAATCTATCGGGTAATGATCTGGTAAATGACTTAGGAATGCGCCCCGGACCCATATTCGGCGGAATTTTGAATGCCTTGCTTGCGGAAGTATTGGAAGATCCGAAAAAAAATACCAAAGAATATCTTTTACAGAGAGCAGATGAAATAAAAGATAAGAGCCCGGATGAATTAAAAAAGCTGGGAACCATCGCGATTGAAGAAGAAGAGAAGAAGCAAGAAGACGAGATTCGAAAAAAATATCATGTATAATATGCCTATATGAGTTTCGGACTTTTTTTCTTAGGTTCGCTGATGATGTTCGCCGGCTTTATGATGGTCTGGAAAACGGCATGGTGGGACAATAATTGGGGAGACGTGGGCGCGGTTTTTGGAATGCACGGCGCATCGCTCTCCAGCTGGAAGCTTATCGGAATGATATTTCTCTTCGTCGGCTTTCTGATTGGATTTGGAATCATGGAAGCGTTCTTCAATATCACAGTCGGAAGATTTCTTCCCACGGGATTCGGGGAATAAGGTTGCAAAAAACCGCAAAAAAAGCTTTAATGTCTTTTATAGATATTATTACGGGCCCCTAGCTCATTTGGTAGAGCGCCTCGCTTGCACCGAGGAGGTGATCGGTTCGAATCCGATGGGGTCCACTCGACTCGCAAAGATAAAAAATTGGCTTCTTTTCTTTTGACTCAGAGTGTCAAACAAGCTAACATGAACGTAGTTTTCATCCTTCAATAATCGCATCGAGAGGAGGTGTCACTTATGGCAGACTATAATTCTTTCTTATCAGTTTGGACTGGCGCAGTAACATCCTCTCTTGCCAACCTCTGGATACAATTCGTAAGCTTTATTCCAAATCTGATTGCGGCACTCGTCGTATTCTTTATTGGATGGAGCCTCGCAATAGCCCTTGGCCGGCTTGTAGAGAAACTCCTGGTTGTCGTGCGAATCAACAGCGCTTTTGATTCTATCGGCGGCTTGCGAAGAGCAGTAGAACAAGCAGGATTGAAGCTCAATATCTCCCGACTTGTCGGAGAGATCTTCAAGTGGTTCATTATTATCGTGACGCTCCTCGCAGCTACCG
>CAZPRL010000094.1:0-3170 GCA_964589385.1 uncultured Candidatus Saccharibacteria bacterium
GAAAGGTATCGAGAGTTCGAATCGCTCCCTCTCCGCCATTTGCCATTGATTATGGTATAGTTACACCATGATTCGTGAAGCGACGCGCGAAAAAACAGGTCAAAAAAGCAAGGTGCGCAGAATAGAATATGTGCCGCCTGTTCAACCCGTATACAAGAAAAAAATAGAGCGGATTGAAAAGGATGTAGAAAAGCATGCAAAAGAGGACTTGCGCTTTCGGCGGGAGCTGAAAGAAATGCGAGAAGAGAAAGATTTGCGCAAGATTGACGACGATGTGGAGGATGTTGCAACGCTGTTTTCCTGGCATGCGCCGGAACATATGCACCAGGAGCGGACGCCAAAATGGTTTGCGATATTTGCGGCGAGCATTACGACCGTATCAGTTGGGTTTGCGCTGATGGGGAACTTTATTGCGTCGCTTACCATTGCAATGATTGGCGCATACATGTTCGTAGTGGCCCAGCACAAGCCTTCTGTTATTCGCTATCGATTAATGACGGAAGGAGCGGCGCTCAATACCACGCTGTACCACTATAAAGATTTGGAAGCATTTAATATCGTATATGAGCCGGGAAATGTGAAAACGGTAATTTTAAAAAGCCGGCATCGTCTCGTGCCGCTTATTCACATGGAGATAGGGGATGCGGATCCGGTCGCTATTCGCGATATTCTTGTGGAATTCGTGCACGAAGACGTTCATCTCGAAGAGCCGTTAATCGATATTTGGTCGAGACATCTCGGGTTTTAATATAACTTCGTGCGCCCAGAGGGATTCGAACCCCCGACCGTATCCTTAAGAGGGATCTGCTCTACCACTGAGCTATGAGCGCATGTAGTTTACATTCTACGCAAATCCCGCAATACTGCAATATACGGAGGCTTATCGTATATAAGGAGAGGTGTCAGAGTGGCCGATCGTACATCTTTGCTAAAGATGTGTACCGCAAGGTACCGAGGGTTCGAATCCCTCCCTCTCCGCCTTATTATTAAATAAAGCATGTATGGCAAAGGATCAAGGAAAATATGTAGACGGGTTTGTGCTGGTGGTGCCGAAAAAGAAGGAAGCCGAATATCGCAAGATGGCCGAAATGGGCAAGAAACTCTGGATGAAACACGGCGCGCTGGAGTATAAAGAGTGCGTCGGTGATGACCTTCGGACGAAGTCGATGGGAGGAATGAAGCCTTTATCATTTACCAAAATGGCCAATGCGAAAGCCAGCGAGACAATCTGGTTCTCCTTTATCGTATACAAATCAAAGAAACATCGAGACGAGGTGAACGCGAAAGTTATGAAAGATCCGCTCATGAACGACCCGAAATTGCAGGATATGCCGATGCCCTTTGATGCAAATCGCATGGCCTACGGCGGATTTAAGGTAATGGTAGACGCGTAATTACTTTGGCTCGGAGTTTTACTTCCGCTTTTTCAGGAAATATCTGCCGGAGACGTTAGAAATAATGATGGCCGTGCATATAATCATTAAGTAGGCGGACATGATTTCTGCGTATGACGCATCGAGTCCGCGCCATGCGCCAAGGATAAGAGCGGAATACCACGATACTCCGGAAATAGCGCCGGGACTGAAAATGGAAAAGGATTTCTTTACAAACGACGGAGTTGCAAGGCTTTTTCCACGCCAGCGCTTGAGAGAAGGGAGTACATGGCGATGAATAAAAAATCCGTTTGCAGTGAGAATGATAATAATCGTAACTTTCGCCCAAATCTTATCGAGACTGTAAGAGCTGCGGACATCTGCAAGGTCAGTGATATAGAGCGCAAGAAATCCGATGCCGGAGACAAGCAAAAGAAACAATCCGGTCCACACGAGGTCTGATATGGTATGGAGAATCTGAAATTCGTCTTTGTCTATTTTTCTATCCTTTGCAAACTTAAATACCAGGTAGTCAGTAACAGTTGCGGCTCCTGCGCCGAGTACGGTGCCGATAATATGAAAGACAATGAGCAGTGTCCGAATGTCCATAGAAAATATTGTAACACATGATAGAGTAATGCTATGGACATACTATCTCCCGAACACATGGAAAAGCTCTTTTTGTTTGCGCACGATGCGCACACGAATTTCAATGTGCGCGGAAAAGACCATGTACTGCGCAGAGGGTTGTATCCGTACATGGTGCACTGCGCGTGGGCTGCAAGCACGCTCATCATGGATCCTGAAATTCCGGATGGCGAGCGTGTGCTTGGTTTCCAGATTTTGCTGTTGCATGACGTGTTGGAAGACACGACAAAAACGCTGCCTGACTGGATAGATGAAGATGTGAAGAAGGGCGTTTACGCGCTTACGCACGATAATTGGGAGGAGGAGCAAGCGGCGGCAGAGCACTACACGCCGTTCCTAAAACTGTTAAAGCTATGCGACAAGATGCAGACGCTGTATGAGCGCAGTATACAAAATCCCCAAAAGCAAAAAGAATGGAAAGCGTTTACGGAAAGGCTACTCTTGGATGTTATCAAGCAGTACGGAAACACAAGGATTACGGTTATAGCTCGCGCATTGCTCGATGATACGGCGTGGTGAGTGATTTCTCCCTTACCCCTGTGCAATCACTGCGCCCCATATTGCAGCTTCCGGAACAAAAGGAAGGGCAGAAGCTGCCGAAATAAGCGTTGATCCCGTAGTTGATACGTCGTCCACGAGAATAATAATCGGCTTTTCTGCAATTCGTTTGGCATATGCATCTTCCGGAATCGCAAGAGAAAATGCGCGGTCTACATTGTGCGAGCGAAGCTCATGAGGAAGGCGCGCCTGCGAATGCGTTGCGCGCGAGCGAACAAGGAGCAAAGATACTTCTATTGAGCAAAGTGCGCCGATTGCGCGCGCAATATCTTCGCTCTGGTTGAATCCTCTCGTGCGGTGGCGTTTTGGGTGGAGCGGAATGGGGGCTAGTATGGCATGTTTCGCAAGCGCATCGAGAGGAGCAATGGCGGAAAGCCGGGGAACGAGAAGGGCTGCGAGAATTTCCGCAAGAGGCGAGATGCCTTTGAATTTCAGCCATTCGATGCCTCGCAGAAGCGCTTGATGGGAATACGGTCCTGCGCTGATAACTCCGGAAAGGCCGATGTCTTCCTTGCAATCAAAACATGTGGTGCCTCTCGGCCGCTCTTGCTCGCAGCTAATGCACCGAAGCAGATGAACAGGCGCATGAAA
>CAZPRL010000095.1:0-3041 GCA_964589385.1 uncultured Candidatus Saccharibacteria bacterium
AACGCAAACGCAAGCGTTTTGCCTGTGCCTGTCTGCGCGATACCGATAACATCCTGACCGGCAATAGCTATTGGAATAGCCTTGCTCTGGATGGGAGTCGCGATAGTAAATTGTAACTTTTCAAGAATCTCCAAAAGCTTCGGAGACAATCCTAAATTCAAAAAAGACATATGATATGTATTAGTGTGACCCGTGTTCATTGAGGTCACATAATACATGCCCAACGTTCGAGTCTTTTACCTCGTGCGAAATGCACGAACAAGTAATTAAATCATGATAATGCAAATCCTGATCCATGTCAACTAAAACAAGAAGGATTTGTAATGTCAGCAAAAATTGACATAAAGAGGTAAGAATTTGACTTTATAGAGCTTAATACTATGGACAATATCTGCATAGTTTGTAATAGTAGCTAGTGAAGACTTATGCAATCATGGCTCATAGAACTCCCATAAAAACAACACCAGCGCTCTTTCACCTCTATTTGGAAGAAATAGGGCAAACTCCTCTTTTAACCGCAGATGATGAAAAAAGACTGGCATCACTCATCCAAGGACAAGGAGACAAAACAGCAAGAGACCACATGATACAAGCGAACCTCAAGCTTGTCGTATCAGTCGCGAAACAATACGCCCCATCATCCGATCCCGAAATGCTTCTTGATCTCATCCAAGAAGGAAGCGTTGGCCTGATAAAAGCGATCGAACGATTCGACCCTGCCTATCAAACTCGATTCTCCACCTACGCAGTATATTGGATTAAACAAGCCGTATTGCGGTCACTAAAAAACTCCTACCTCGTACACATCCCGGAAAACGTCATTGATCAGATATATCACTTGAGAAAGGTTCGAGAAAATCTTTCTCAAAAACTGGGAAAAGATCCGAGCATTGAAGATATTGCAGAAGAGATGGAGCTCCCGGTTGCCAAAGCAAAACAATTGGATGATGTGGTAATCAATGTCGTCTCGTTAAGCACTCCTGTAGGCAACGAAGATAATAATGAATCAGGCCAGCTCCAAGAAATAATAGCAGATACGACGGCTCCGTCGGTAAGCGAACAAGTAGAACGGCAATACACTCATGACAATGTAACCGACGCAGTTTCCATGCTGCCCCCGCGCGAACGTTCTGTCATTGAAAAGTATTACGGACTCATTGACGGCAAGCCGCATACGCTCGACGAAATTGGAAGACAATACGATATTAGCCGCGAACGAGTGCGGCAAATACGAAATATCGGGCTTACTCGGCTGAAATCCCGGCCGGACGTATGGCAGAAGCTGCTTGGCAGCAATACCCCGACTACAGCGTAATCAACCATTGGCACTAGCTACACATTCCGGTCGAAAAACTCCGTGGTTCTTTGCATCACTTGCGGCCATGCATCAACAAACTCATGCGGCTCTCCCGGATATGCATGAAGCGTGACATCTTTCCCTGCTTGTTCAAGCTCTTCTGCCGCGCGCTCTGACCAGGAAATAGGGACAGAATCATCAGCGGTGCCGTGGTGAATCATGATAGGAGCATTAATATTTTGGAAAAAACTGATAGGAGAAATATTATCCCAAAAAGAAGGATTATCACTCGGGCTTCCGTGATCAGAAAGAATTTGCTGCGCAACTTCCGCTCTTCGCGTCGTCCATTTCTCAAAATTATCCCGCTCATCCGCGCTTACGGGAGCGAATTGCACATACGCATCCACAAGATCCGTTTGCGCTACCGCAATGCGCCATGCCACTCCGCCGCCCATGGAATGCCCAAGCATGCCGACTCGGTCAGCGTCCACATACGGCAAATTCGCCTTCTGTACCGCAACGATTGCATTAATGACGTCTTCTGCGTACCCGAGCCGAAATCGCCGGTCAGTATCTCCATCATCATCCGACTCTGCATGCCCGCGATAATCAGAATGGATAACCACATATCCTTGCCGCGCAAGGTAATCCTGTTCGCGCTTTAAGCCCCTGCCATTGGTATAGATGCCGGTATCGATATGCCCGTGATTGAGCAGCAGAAGCGGAAATCGCCCCTCGCCTTTTGGAACGTTCATAATTCCGGAAATCGTCAGCTCTCCGCTTTTGTATGTTATGTAATACCGCGTATATGATTCATTTTCTACAAGCACACGTCCGACCGTAAAATCACGTCCATCAAAATCATGCTCGGCAAATGCAATTAACGAAAGCTCGTCCATCTCCGACCCGCCTTCAGAGATAGGCAGAGGCGAGGAACCGGAAGTCGGTAACTGCTCTGGCGTTGCAAGTGAAACCTCTTCATACGAACGCCAAGTGAATTGCCATACAAGCAAACCACCCGCAATTGCAATAGCAGTATAGAGAATAGGCGCAACTTTCATGGGTCACCAATAAGTATGCCAAATGAGCCTCTTGACGACCAGGGCATTTGTCAGGGGAATCACGCGGCTAATATACTGGACAGAACGTATTTGTGCTACCATACTCACTAGATAAGCCTTATTCCTAACTATAACCATATGGCAAATCCAGCGTTTATGAAGCCCATGACAATCAGCGAGGATCTCGCGAAAGTCGTCGGCCCGGGCCCGATGCCCCGATCAGAAGTAGTAAAGAAGTTGTGGGAATACATTAAGAGCAATAATCTGCAAGATCCGGAAAACAAGCGCAACATCAATGCAGATGAAAACCTCAAAAAGGTATTCGGCGGAAAAGACACCGTCAACATGTTCGAGATGACAAAGCTCGTCTCCGCGCATCTCTCGTAAATAGATAGCAAAAGAAAAATCCCGACAAGCACAATGCAAGTCGGGCTTTTTGTTGCCGGTTTCTAGAGAGATCGAATCAATTCCACGAGCTCCGGAAAGTGTTCTTCGTTAAAATGCTTCTTATCTTCGAATGCAACAACTGTTGCATTCGGCAATGCGCGCCAGTATTTTTCCATATCCCCGAATGGAACAATCGGGTCGTCTTTGCTATGAATCATATAAAGAGCGCCGCCTTGCGCTGCAAATCTCGCAAGCGAGCCTGGCAAGCGAAAATCGTTCAGCGATTCCACGGTCGA
>CAZPRL010000096.1:0-2981 GCA_964589385.1 uncultured Candidatus Saccharibacteria bacterium
AGAGAAAATATGGTTTGGAGACGGTTCTTTGCAGAATGTTCCGGCTTCCATCCTCTATTCTGAAATGGAAGGCGTTGTGGCTTCACTGGAAGTTATTATATTGCCCGGCGAGCCGTACATTGGTATCGGGTTCTTGAAAAAGCTTCTTTATGGAATCCAATTCAATCCAACACGCAAAGAACTCTTTTTAAAACGACATTGACAAGTATATACATTATGAGTATAATGTAATAGTTCTTTACAATATCAAGACGTAAAGTGCCATGTGCCCTGCGCATTTCAAATGGGTACAGAGTTTTGTTAAATGAAAGGGTAGAGTTATGAGTAGCAGCTTAAGTAAGGAGCGGCAAGGAGAGATTGCGATGAAAGTGTTGAAGCACCTGATTCGCAAGCGTGGGATTATGGTATCTCACGACAATATGCGGGAGCTTGGGAATGTTGCAAAGGAGACTGGCATCCTAATTGAGGAATTGAGAACGTTAGCAAAAACGCTTTTTCAGGAGCACTTGGACAGTTGCTTTGCGTCGAAAATGGAAGAAAGCTAGGGTGAAGCTGAATGGCTTCCTAAAAGGGTAATTGCACCTCGCTGTATCTTTACAGCCAAGGGCAGAACAAGAACCTCTCCCCGTTTTCTTCCACCGCCTCGTATCTTCGGATGCGAGGCTTTTCTTTTACATGACATTTTCTTCGATATCCATATATACTCCATATATGGCTGAAGAGCGATACAATCATGAGGAAATAGAGAAAAAGTGGCAGAAGATTTGGGCTGATGAGGGTGTGTTTACGAGTCCGGATATTCCGCATAAGAAAAAAGCATATGTGCTGGACATGTTTCCGTATCCTTCCGGCGAAGGGCTCCATGTGGGCCATCCGAAAGGCTATATCGCAACGGACGTATATAGCCGTATGAAGATGATGCAGGGGTATGACGTATTGCATCCGATGGGATGGGACGCATTTGGATTGCCCGCAGAAAATTACGCGATTAAAAATAAGGTGCATCCGAGGATTGCCGTTGAAAAAAACATCGCGCGGTTCAAAGAGCAGCTTTCTAAAATAGGATTCACATACGATTGGGACAGGGAAATAAATACGACAGATCCGGAATACTACAAATGGACACAATGGATTTTTTTGCAGCTGTACAAGAAAGGGTTGGCGTATGAATCTTTTGAACCGATTAACTGGTGCCCGTCTTGCCAGACCGGGCTTGCCAATGAAGATTTGGATCAGGGAAAGTGCGAGCGGTGCGGATCGGTTGTCGAAAAAAAGCCGATGCGCCAATGGATGCTGAAGATTACTGATTATGCAGAAAAATTATTAGAAGGCTTGAACGATTTGCCGTGGCCGGAGTCTATTAAAGAAAGCCAGCGCAATTGGATCGGAAAAAGTATCGGTGCAGAGTTCAGTTTTTCTATCGTGTTCGATAAGATAGGCGCGCGCGAGGGGCTGATTCCGGTATTCACCACTCGACCCGATACGCTGTTCGGGGCGACGTATATGGTGCTGTCTCCGGAACATCCTTGGGTGACGCTTGCAATTGATGATGACCATGATGTTCTTGAAAATAAACAAGAAGTTCAAGAATATGTAGCGGCTGCAAAACAGAAAAACGAAATTGAACGCACGAGCGAAGACAAAGAAAAAACAGGCGTTGAACTACAAGGCGTTATGGCAGTGAATCCCGCAACGGGAGAAAAGATTCCGTTATGGGTTGCCGATTATGTATTGGCGCATTACGGTACGGGCGCAGTAATGGCAGTGCCGGCGCATGATGAGCGCGATATGGAGTTTGCAAAAAAATATGAGTTGCCGGTGTGCATTGTTGTTGATGAAAAAGATGTGCTTGTTGATTCGGGAGAATTTACCGGGCTTAGTTCAGATGAAGCGAAAGAAAAAATTACCGAGAAACATGGACAGAAAAAAACAACGTACAAGCTTCGCGACTGGGTATTTTCCCGTCAGCGGTATTGGGGAGAGCCAATTCCAATTATTCATTGCGCTGATTGCGGTGTTGTCCCTGTTCCCGAAGATCAGCTCCCCGTATTGCTTCCGGAAGTTGAGCGTTACGAACCGACAGGTACCGGAGAATCGCCGCTTGCAAGCATTGAGGAGTGGGTCAATACAACGTGTCCGAATTGCGCGGGCCCTGCCAAACGCGAAACAAATACCATGCCGCAGTGGGCGGGATCGAGTTGGTATTATTTGAGATACATTGATCCGAAAAATTCGGAACGTTTTGCAGATTCCGGCAAAGAAAAAGCATGGATGGCGCCTGCCCGCCCCGATGGAGTGGGCGGGGTAGATCTCTATGTGGGCGGAGCGGAGCACGCAACGCGGCATTTAATTTACGCTCGCTTTTGGCATATTGTATTGCATGAATTGGGACATGTGAGTACGGCAGAACCGTTTATGCGCCTGGAACATGTCGGTCTTATCTTGGCGGAAGATGGAAGAAAGATGAGCAAGCGCTGGGGAAACGTGGTAAATCCGGATGATATCGTTGCGGAGTTTGGAGCCGATACGTTGCGCATCTATGAAATGTTTATGGGACCGTTCAATCAGGCGGTTGCATGGAATACCGCAAGTATCAATGGTCCGCGAAGATTTATCGAACGGATATGGAGGCTTGCGGACCGTGTTGATGAGCAGTATCAAGACAGCGAAGAATTGCTTGGCGCGCTGCACCGAACAATTATGCGCGTAACCGAGGATACGCAGGCATTTCGATTCAATACGGCAATTGCCGGCCTTATGGAGCTATTGAATGTGCTGGAAAAATTCCCGAAGATTTCGCGCAATACGATTGAAACATTGCTGCTGCTTACGGCTCCCTACGCGCCGCACGTGTGCGAGGAGTTATGGGGAAGGCTGGGAAATACCGATCGTATTGTGCGCCATGTGTGGCCGGTTGCCGATATTTCTTTGGCAGTTAAGAGGGCTGTTACGATTCCCGTCCAAGTAAACGGCAGAGTCCG
>CAZPRL010000097.1:0-2941 GCA_964589385.1 uncultured Candidatus Saccharibacteria bacterium
GCGGCGGTCTTTCGGTCGTCCGCATGAACGCAGGGTCTGCAAGCAGTCACTAGTTATTCCATTCAGAATACTTGTTCTGCAGACCATCAATTGGATATTTCTTGCCATCTTGGCACACGTTGCCAACGGAGCCGTTTTTATTGTTGATAAGAGCCTTCTTGGGAAGAAAAGCGCAGTAGGAAATCCTCTTCATTACGCATTGTATTCCGCAGCCCTTGCCGGGCTCGCGCTGATTTTATTACCGTTCGCATTGCCGGCGTATAGCTCGTTCATTCTTGCGTGGTCTCTTGTTTCCGGGCTTGTGCATATTGCGGCGCTGTATGTATTTTTTGTCGCAATGCGGCTTGGGGAGCCTTCGCGCGTAGTGCCTATCACAGGATCTTTTGTTCCGCTGTTTACGATACTGCTCGCATATCTTTTCTTGGGAGAAGCGTTTACCGCATCGCAACTTGGCGGAATGGTGCTCTTGATTGCGGGAGGCGGACTGCTGTCGATACGCCGCTCCGGCAGAGAAAGTATGAAAGGGCTTATACTCCCTCTTCTTGCCGGCGCATTATTTGCCGCGTACTTCGCTGTTACAAAATATCTGTACGATAATACGAGTGATGCGTTCTTAGGTATTTTTATGACAACACGGGTAGTCGAATCCGTGATTGCATTGCTTGGAATCGTAATCATACGTCGTGCTTCTTTTCCCCTCGCATCTTCTCGCTCGAAGGCCGTCTCTCCGTCCGGGAAGAAGGGAATTCCTTTTGTGTTTCTCGCCAATAAGGCTCTCGCCGCAGGCGCATTTCTTTTGCAGACATACGCTATCAGTTTGGGAAGCGTTTCGGTAGTCAATGCATTGCAGGGCGTACAGTTCGCGTTTGTGTTTGTGATGGCGATTATATTCTCTTATTTCTTTCCGAAGGCGTTTACGGAAGAAGTGAGCCGCGGTGCGTTACTGCAGAAGTTTGCAGGAATTATTTTAGTTAGCATAGGCGTTGCATTGCTCGTATGAGACGCAAGCGTAAAAAAGGCAGGCGTTCTCTTGCAGTTGCTGCGGTTATATTTGGCGTATTTCTCTTGGGCGTATTATTGCTTGCGTTCCCTTCCTTTAATCCGACGAAGCAAACATACGGCGTATCGTTTTCTTCAAAAGAGGCGGAAAGCTTCGGCCTTGATTGGAAGCAGGCGTATATTGCGCTGTTAGACGATGCAGGAGTGCGGCATCTTCGTGTTTCTGCATATTGGGACTTGCTTGAGCCAAGCGATGGCGCGTATGATTTTTCATCGCTTGATTTTCAACTAGAAGAGGCAAGTAAGCGCGGAGCGGATGTCGTGTTGGCGGTCGGGAGAAAATTGCCCAGATGGCCGGAGTGCCATGTTCCTGCGTGGGCAAGTTCGTTGCCGGAACATGAGCAGCAAGAAAAAGTTCTTGCGCTTATCGCTCGAGTAGTCGAAAGATATAAAGGATCAGCGAACCTGTATATGTGGCAGCTGGAAAATGAACCGCTGCTATCATTCGGCATTTGTCCTCCTGCCGACGAGGCATTTCTTCTTGCTGAGCAGGAGGTTATTCGCGAGCATGATATGCTGCACCCTATTCTTGTTACCGATTCCGGAGAGCTGAATTCTTGGCTTGGTGCATCAAAGTATGGGGACGTGCTCGGCACTACCATGTATCGCACGGTGTTTTCCAATCGCACGCAAAAACTTTTCCACTACGACTATATATTTCCTTCATGGATGTATCGTTTGAAAGCTCGCTACATCGGCATATTGCGCAATAAGGATGTGTTGATATCAGAATTGCAGGGTGAGCCTTGGGGCATACGGCCTATTGTTGAGATGGACATTGAGGAGCGCCGAGCATCATTTTCTCCTGATCGGTTCCGGGAGTTTGCGTTGTTTGCAGAGCGCACGCAATTGCAAAGAGCGTACTGGTGGGGCGCGGAGTATTGGTATTGGGAAAAGGTCCGGCATGGCAATAGCGAATATTGGGATATTGCCAAGAGCCTATTTTCTTCGGAAGGGGGTGGAGAATATGGCGAATAAAAATTTGCAGCTATGGGCGGCAGTCCTGCTATTAGTAGGAGGGTTAGTACATTTGATTCCGGCGCTCTACACAAGCCTTTCTAATTTAACGGGCGGTCAGCCTTGGATTCAAATAATCGTAGGTATCCTTTCCATTATCGTTTCTTTAGTGATTTTTGCAGGCGATAAGGCAGACGCCGGAGCGTAGGGCATCTTCCCTTTTTAGGGGGTATGCGATATGATGGACGGCTATGGCATCGCTATCCATTCACAAGAATCTACTTGCCGATACGGCGGGGGATGTTCTTGTGTTTTTATTTGATGACAAGCTGGACTTTTCTCCGTATACCATAGGGGATGCTGCGCAGGAAATATTAGCGCTTATGAAGAAAGTGAAGTTTCAAGGACAGTGGGGCTGCGCAGAACTTTTTATCGCCCCTAAGAGCCTTCGTGTTCCTTTTATCGCCGTAGTCGGTATGGGGGGAAGCGATATTTCCAATGCGAAGCGTGCAGAGGGAGTGCGTCGAGGAGTCGCAATGGTCATAGTGGATGGAAGAAACCATCTGTTGCGCGACGTTATTGTTGCCGTTCCCGATGCGTCATATGCCGCACCTGTTGCAGAGTCTGCCCTGCTTACCGACTATTGGTTTTCCGAACATAGCCAGCTGCTCAAACAAAATCAGCTTGCAAGGTCTTTGACGTCTCTTTCTCTTCATATTCCAAGCGAAAAAGACGCAGTGCGGGCAAATGGGGACATGCGCCGAGTGAAAGACATGATGCAGGGAGTTGATACGGCTCGACGGCTGGTAAATCAGCCGGCCTCTCACATGTCTCCGGCTGTTCTTGCGCAAGAAGCGCGGCGGATTGCGAAAGCTTCACCCGATATTTCCGTGCAAGTTTTCAATCGCAAGCAAGCGGAAAAAAA
>CAZPRL010000098.1:0-2919 GCA_964589385.1 uncultured Candidatus Saccharibacteria bacterium
GGCTCCGCGGGTACTCAATCGCGTCTCTCTTATCCGCATTTTTACCATGGCCTTGCCGATGGCAATAGGGTCATTCTTCGTATTTCGGGGATATTTGCCGGAGGGACTGGAAAAGGCCCAAACGATGACATTAACGGTACTTGCTATATTCCAATGGTTTAATGTATGGAATTGTCGCAGTGAACGAGAGTCTCTTCTTGTTTCAAATCCGTTCTCGAATATATATCTGATTGGGGCGCAGCTTCTTGTGATTGCGCTCCAGTTTGCCGCCGTGTATGCGCCTTTTTCTCAATTTATTCTGCGCACTGTTTCCCTTGAATTGAGGGATTGGCTTTTAGCGGCGGTCGTTGCCAGTTCAGTAGTGTTTGTGGAAGAAGCGAGGAAGGCTGTTCATCGCTTCTTAGTCCGCTCTTCTGCATAGATCTTTGTCAGCTTGTTGAGACAAAATAAAGTCGCTATTTCATCACGATGAGCGTACAATTGTATTAGTTAAGTTAGCAATAATACTTATCACATTATGGATTCATCGTATAGTTCTCAAACTACAAAGCCTCTGTACAGAGGAACTCAAATTGTTTGGTATATCTTGGCCGTACTTGAAGTCTTGCTGCTGTTTCGGTTCGTATTAAAGCTGACCGGTGCAAACCCTCTCGCCGGCTTCACCAGCTTTATCTATGGCGTTACGCATATCTTTACCGCTCCGTTTTTGAATGTCTTTCGGATTACTCGTATTGAAGGGAGTATCTTCGAATGGACAACATTGCTCGCAATGCTGGTGTACTGGATGCTGGCTATGGGAATAGTGAAGCTGCTTTTTATGGGGAAAACGGTATCAACCCCTGAAGCGGCAGAGAAGATGAAAGAAGATGAAAGCTAATATGTTTATTATTTAACAAAATATCAATTTCTATGGGAATTCTTTTAACTATTATATTTGGAGGATTAGTCGGATGGGTTGCGTCTCTCATCATGAAGACAGATGGTCAGCAAGGCATCATTTTGAATGTCATTGTTGGAATAGTCGGCGCAGTTATCGGCGGGTGGGTTATGGGAGCGATGGGCGCAAGTTCAGAGACCGGATTTAGCGTATATGGCTTTCTTGTCGCCTTGCTCGGTGCGTGCATCCTCCTTGCGGTAGTCAAATTCGTGCGGCGGTAAAACCTTGCGTTTCTTGCGAGTGATTAGGCATATGCTTCTATCGTCGGAGTATTGCTCGGACTATTGATTTCAAAAGGCAAGTCAAAGAATACATGAGTGTTATTAAAAGTTTAGTTATGGTTGCTATGGCCTCGCAGACGCTGCTGAAGCGAACTGCTGCAGAGCGAATGCGAAAAGTCGGCATAGGAATCGGGCTCATGATGATGAGCGGGATATTGGCGCTGCTTGGAATTGTCGGAGGGATTTGCAGCATCTTCTTCGCGCTTGCGGATATTTCGAGATTCGTATACCCGTTTCTTATTGCTGGCGGTATCAGTCTCTTGTTCGCGATTATTATCGGAATTGAAGGAAGAAAATTATTGAAAAAATAAGCACGCGCCGTTTATTTGAAGATATGCTCAAGGATCAGCTTGCCTATGTGGCATCCTTTGCCGCTGTAGGGCAGTTGATGAATATCAAGGCCCGGCGCATCATTGGCTTCCAGTACAATAATGTTTGCCGAAGTGATATCTCCTGATTCGTAGTCTTTAGCGAGAATGTCGATGCCGGCGATTTCCAGATGCAATGCTTTGGTCGCCTGTACGGCAATGGCTTGAATTGCAGGATGAACTTTATCCGTAATGTCGAATGCGCGTCCTCCCGTGCTGACATTTCCATTCCAGCGCAACTGAACTTCCTCGCCGACAGCGGGAACTCCACGCATGGATTTCTTCTGGCTTTTCAGGCATCGATATACTTCACTGTCTATCGGTATGGGACAGAGAGGATAATCATAATGAATGAATGATTTCCATTCGGCGTTAAAATCTTTCACGAGTTGCCGTACGCTATCTTTGCCATTGCCGATGACGTATGCGGGCCGGCGCATAAGGGAGGATACGACTTTGTCTCCTATAACAAGCAGGCGAAGGTCGTGCCCTTCAAAAAAGTCCTCCACAAGAACTCTGTTGCCTCGCCCGCTTTTTTTCATATAGGAGAATGCGCGATATACCGCTTTGCGAAGTACGGAATTGTTTTGAATATTCATGGTTGCTCCATTGGCATGACTTGCCCGGAGCGGCTTTACAACGAGAGGGAAGTGTAAGCGGCTTTCGAGAACCTTTCTCCACTGGGAAGGCGCGCGCAGGGTAATCGTAGGCGGTACCGGGATTCCGGCTGATTTTAAAATTTTACGGCTTAAGTATTTATTCAAAGACAGGACAGATGCCACCATATTGTTGCAGGGCAGGCTGCTTCCCTTAAAGAAATGGGAAATAGTGCCATTCCCCATGAGGATGGTCCGTTCCGGCAGCAACTGGTAATCAAGCCCTAATTCAGCAGCAGCCCGTACAAGGAGGGAGCCAGAGATAGATAACTTGTCTACGCGCAGCTGCTCAATTTCTGAGGCGCGCAACATAACTCCTCTATTATACTCTATTTGCAAATATTTGTCCATACGATTACTGTAGACATATGAAACAGCAGATTGTCGCAATTCATGGGGGGACGTCATTTGACACGCATGAAGACTATATTGCCTTCATCAAGACGCGCGAATTGACGCTGGAAAAGCTCAAAGCACGATACGACTGGCGCTTTACTCTTGCTGAGGATTTGGGTGAGGGATATGAGGTTCTGCTGCCGAAAATGCCGAATGGAACGAATGTGCGCTATGAAGAATGGTGCATTTGGATGGAGCGGTGCATCCCGTTTTTTCAAGAACAGGTGATTCTTATCGGGCATTCGCTGGGCGGCATATTCTTGGCGAAGTATCTTAGTAAG
>CAZPRL010000099.1:0-2564 GCA_964589385.1 uncultured Candidatus Saccharibacteria bacterium
GTTATTTTGCTGGCTTGCCCGCCGGCTTGTCCGCCGTAGCTTTAGCGGAGGCGGAAGCACTTGCGGAGGCGGAAGCTTCTACGTCCTTTTGCAATTTGCCTCCATGGCGCACGAATTTTCGAGTAGGAGCAAATTCTCCCAACTTGTGTCCAACCATGTCTTCTGTAATTAAAACGGGGATATGTTCTTTGCCGTTATGCACGCCGAATCGAAATCCGACCATTTCCGGAAAGACAGTAGATCTGCGAGACCATGTCTTGATAACCGTTCTGTCTCCAGCGGAAAGATTCTTGATTTTATCAAGCAAGTGCTGGTCGATAAATGGTCCTTTTTTAATTGATCGAGACATACAAAATATTATTTCTTACGCTTGCTCTTCCGTCTCTCTAAAATGAGAGGATCGGAGTATCTTCCGCTCTTGCGCGTTTTTACGCCATGCGCGTGCTTGCCCTGCGGAGTTTTCGGGTATTTTAGTCCGATAGACTGGGCACCCTCACCTCCACCGTGCGGATGATCAACTGGGTTCATCACCTTTCCGCGAACGCTCGGACGAAGCCCGAGACGACGAGCTCTTCCGGCCGATCCGATGCGCATTAAGCGCCAATCCGGATTGCTGACCGTCCCTATTGTGGCATAGGAATCCCGAGAAATCAAGCGAATCTCCCCCGAAGGCATCTTCAGCTGCGCATGCTGTCCTTGTACGTCCATGAGCGTTGCATACGACCCCGCGGAGCGGAAAAAGACGCCTCCTCGGCCCGGCTGAATTTCTACGTTAAATACAAACACCCCCGGAGTAATATTCTTCAGCTGCATGCGGTTTCCTTCTTTTTCAAGCGTCTTTTCGTCAGTGATGACCGCATCCCCCTCTTTCGCCCCCTGCCATGCAAGGACGTAGTTTCTGTCTCCGTCTGCATATAAGATTCTCGCAAGATACGCGGATCGATTCGGATCAAATTCAATATACTCAACCGCTCCGGCAACGCCCGTTTTTTCTTGTCCGAATGAAATAATTCTCAAACGGCGCTTTACTCCGCCGCCTCGATGACGAGTCGTAATTTTTCCTTCCGATCCGCGGCCGCTCGTTGCAGTCTTGGATGCAAGCGCAGACTTCAAAGGCTCTCCTTTGTAGAGATTGCCTCGATCAACGATAGACATCTTCTTTCGGGCAGCGCGGGTTGATTTGTAATTCTTAATAGCCATAGTATTAGACCTTTCCGATAAGTGCCTGGATATTATCTACTGTTACATATGCCTTTTTCCAACGATTTGTTTTTCCTTCGCTCGTGCCTCGGCGTCGAATCTTCGGATGCGTAAGGGAAGTGCGGACGCTTTTTACCGTAACTCCATAGCGCGATTCAATCACCTGGGCAATCTGTCCTTTTGTTGCATGAGGCAACACTCGAAACACTGCCGTATTCTGAAATTGCTGCATCGTGCCTTTTTCTGAAACCAGAGGCGTAAGGCCGATCACTCCCGTGGTAAACGCGCCCGCATCAACAGTCTGCTTCTTCTTTCGGGCAGCTGTTGCAGCACCGGAAACCTTCTTTTTTCCTGCAGTCGTTTTTTCAGCCTGCTTCAGAGAAGGCTTAGATTCTTTGCCGAGTATTCGCTTTGAGAGGGTAAGTAATGACATAAAAGAAAGTTAGGAAATCGTGCATCTCTTTGACAGCGTATCGAGCGCGGCTTCATCAATCCATACTTCTTTTGATTCCAATATTTCTTTTGGAAGCACCATTGCGGCATTGCGAACCTTCACAGCCGGCATGTTGCGCAGCGCCCTCTTCACTTGAACATGGGATGCATCAACAATCACAAGTACGGACGTTGTTTCTTGCAGGCTCTTTGCGATGTCCTTTGTTTTTACAGGCAATGCATCAGCAAGCTTTACGATAGACATGCTGCCGTTTTGCACATGCATGGCAAACGCTCCCGAAAGCGCACGGCGCCGTATCTTCCACTGGATCTTTGGAATTCTTGTCTTGCGGGCTCTTGGCCCAAAGGTTGTTCCTCCGCCCACCCAGAGTGGAGATCTGGTCGATCCGTGTCGAGATCGTCCTGTTCCTTTTTGCTTCCATGGCTTTCGGCCTCCGCCTCGCACTTCCGCTCGTTCTTTCGTATGTGCGCGGCGAATGCGCATGCGGGCATGCGTGGTGTGGATTGTTCGGGCAATGAGCGTAGCGGCAGCTTCTGCAAAATAAGAAGGCGCAGGCATTGTCTCCTTTGTAAGCCCTGTCTCAAGTGTTCGGATAGGCAAGTCTTTCGTTGCTTGTTTTTTTTCAGAAACTTTTGCCATAGCCTTACTTTGATTCAATACTAAAAATTCCAACAACACTTCCGCGGCGGCCGGGAACAGCTCCCTTTACCGCAACGAGATTGTTCTCGGCATCGATTTGTATGATTTCAAGATTTTTTACGGTTACCTGGTCGCTTCCCATTCTCCCAGCCATGCGGACACCCTTAAATACATGCTGCGGAAAGCGCGCTCCAATAGATCCCGGTCTTCGCAATACGTGCCGATGGCCATGACTTGCAGGGCCTCCTTTAAAATGATGGCGCTTTACAAC
>CAZPRL010000100.1:0-2379 GCA_964589385.1 uncultured Candidatus Saccharibacteria bacterium
AAGGTCGTTTCCGGGAGCGCATTGAGCATGCTGATGACCCCGGAAAGATCATCAAGGGTGGCGTTGCACTCTTTCAGATCATCGAGGGTGATAACGGAAACGCTTGCACCGGTCTTGGAATTCATCAGAATTCGAGAAAGCGCTCTGCCCCAAATCTGTAATCCGGGAAGATCTTTTTTCTGGTAGGTTTCGTGTGCAATATGGGAAAGCCGCGCGCCTTTTCGCATGAGGTCGGAAGCGATTAAAAGAATCTCCGGGGTTACGGAGTCATGCATGAATGACCCGGTATCGGTAAAAATGCCCGTAAGCAGACAAGTTGCGATATCCGGCGTGATGGGAATCTCAAGTTCGGAAAAGAGCGCAAAGAGAATGTGGGCCGTAGCCGCAGCTTCAGGAACGATAAGGTTAACGGGCGTCTGCTTCGTATTGTCGTAATGGTGGTCGATGCTGATAGCTCGATCTTTGCCGAGAACTTCTTGCTCTATGTGCGTGCGAGGAAGCTGGGTGTAATCCAAAAGAATAACTGCATCAAATTCGTCGAGATTGGGTTTTTGCGTGGTAAGACGGCTGTAGCCAGGCAGGAATTCGAAGAAGTCCGCGGCGGGATCAGGAATATATGCCGTGGCAGCAATCCCCTTTGACTCAAGTGCATAGAGCATCGCCAGCGAAGACCCGAGCGCATCGCCATCCGGATGTTCATGGGTGCCAATGAGGACATTTTTGGAAGTTGCCAGAATAGATGCAATCTCTTGGACTGTTTCTTGGTGGTCTTTCAGAAGAGCATTAGTCATTGTCTTGTTTGATTTCATCCAGTTTTTTATTAATCGTGTCTGCGTAATCATTGCCCGTATCATGCTGAAAGCGAATACGAGGCAATGGGCGGAATTGCAGAGATCTGTTTAGGGATCCTTGGATATCGTACATCTGTTTTTTAAGAGAATCGAGAACTGTTTCAGCTTGCGTGGAAGGAGATACGTATAGCCAAATGATGCTGAAGCGCAAGTTAGGAGTAGTTTCCACGCGAGAAATTGTTACAAGCGTATCGTTTGGCAAATCAGCTTCTTTTAAAAGAATTTCGCCAACCGTGCGTTGAAGATGCTTATTGATTTTTGCAATTCTGCTGGACACGAAAGTTGAACATTATGATTGAACAACGCCCTTCTTCACCTTCGTCTCCCGAAGAATCTCCAGGACGTCCCCCTCTTTGATTTTCCCTTTTCCTTCAATCGTCATTCCTACCTGATCGCCAAGTTCTGCCTTCTGAAGCGGGCGCTTTTCTTTTTGGAGCTCGACAATAACGCCTTTGCCGATAATTTCTGCGGGGCTATCCGGCTTCTTCTTATCTCTTCGCTTGATGATGACTTTTGCATCTTTTTCCGCAATACCTTCCGCAACTTCGCCACCGATGATTTTTTTCTTTGGAGTGGCAAAGAAGACCTTCAATACTTTAATGCGGCCGATATCTTCCGTTACAATGTCGACGGGCATGCGATCATCTATTTCCTTCCGGACATCTTCTGAAATCTGGTAGATGATACTAAATATGCGAACCGGTACCTTTTCTTTGTCTGCCAGCTTTTGCGACATGCCGGCGATATTTGTAGAGTATCCGTAAATAATAGCTCCTCCCGCTTTCGCAGTAAGTACGTCAGAGTCTGAAATAGTGCCTACGTCGCTTCGCAGGATAGAAAGGCGCACTTCAGGAGGAACCATCGCAACAATCGTCTGTTCGAGCGCTTCCAGTGATCCTCGAGAGTCAGCCTTCAGGACAATTGCGAGCGTTTTTCGTACGTCTCCATCTTCGGTTTTGGACATGCGCTTGAGCGGGGCTCTCCGTTGAGCTGTTTTTGAGATAGCCTCTTCTCGAGCTTCTACTGCCTGTAAAATATCTCCTGCTTGAGGCACTTCCTTTAATCCTACGATTGTTATAGGCATGGAGGGGGTCGCTTTTTTGATTATTCTGTCTCGGAAGTCTTTCATAATGCGCACTCTTCCGGTAGATTTTCCGATAACGATATCATCTCCCATATGGAGGGTGCCTGTATGAATAATGACAGATGCAATAGGCCCGGTGCTTCTATCGAGTCGGCTTTCCACAACAGTTCCCAGTGCGCTTCGATCCGGGTTTGCCTGAAGCGGGTTAATGTCGGCAGTTAAGAGGATCATTTCAAGCAAATTGTCGATTCCCTGCTTTTTTAGTGCGGAAACCTCTACCATAACCGTTTTGCCTCCCCACTCTTCGGGTTGAAGGCCGATTTCCGATAGTTCTTTCTTTACGCGCTCGACATTTGCCTCTACCTTGTCTACTTTGTTGATTGCAACTACGATAGGCAGCCCTTCTTTCTTCCATGCTTCCTGAAAAGTCTGGACCATGGCTGT
>CAZPRL010000101.1:0-2363 GCA_964589385.1 uncultured Candidatus Saccharibacteria bacterium
GATGGTGGGAATAACGATGGCGGTGGAAATGACGGAGGTGGAGACAATGGGGACGGGAATGATGATGACGGAGGAAGCGGCCCTGGCGGAGTTGTAGAAACAAGGTAATATATTCTCACTATGAGAATCGATATCGCAACTCTGTTTCCGGAGGTGTTTACGCCGTACATTACGACCAGCATTGTTGGTCGAGCGCAGAAGAATGCCTCTGTCGAAATCCACACCTGGAATATCCGCGACTTTGCGCTTGATAAGCATAAAACGGTAGATGATACCCCGTATGGCGGAGGAGCTGGGATGGTCATGAAAGTAGAGCCGATTCATAAAACACTCCAAGCAATAGACGAAGACGTACAAGCTAAAAGCTACAAGCTAAAAGCTACGATTGTTTTGTCTGCGAGGGGAGCACAGTTTACTCAAGAAAAAGCTGTTGAACTTTCCAAGCTTGATCATCTTGTTCTAATTTGCGGAAGATACGAGGGCATCGACCAGAGAGTTGCCGACCATCTTGCCGATGAAGAAATCTCTATCGGGCCATACGTACTTGCCGGAGGAGAGCTTCCTGCGATGATTGTTGCAGAAGCTGCCATCCGGCTTATCCCAGGCGTTCTAGGAAATCCGGATTCTCTCACAAACGAATCTCACAACACGCCCGCAACCAAAGAAGCTGCGCAGTACACAAAACCGGAAGAGTATAATGGCTGGGGCGTTCCCGACGTGCTATTATCCGGCAATCATGCTGAAATAGAAGCATGGAGAAAAACGACATAATATGGACACCCCTCTCTTTTTAATTCCATTAGCCGTCGGGCTCATCACCCAATTTTCAAAACGGTTCTTGAACAGGAACTGGTCTTCGGAAATGAATGATAAAATCTCGCACTTGCCTCGGTACGGTGGCATGCCGAGCGCTCATACGGCATTCGCTTTTTCGCTCCTTACGGTTACCGCCTTTACGTCAGGCTTCACCAGCCCCCTCTTTGCCATTGCGACCGTTCTTGCGGTGATCATTATTGATGACGCCCTGCGCATGCGCATCTTTCTTGGAAGGCACGGCGAAGCGCTTGTGCGGCTTATCGCGCTCTTGCCTCAAAAAGAGCAGGGGGCTTTCCCTCCACTGGAGAAAAAACTCGGCCATGAACCCATTGAAGCGCTTGTGGGAGCCCTTTTCGGGATCATCTTTACCTATATCCTGCTTTTGATTTTCACATAGAACGCCACAGCGCGGGCGGTTTGCCGGCATACTGCTTGACAAGCCAATTTGCAGCTATATACTGGAACTTACGACTGATTTGAGTCTTTTTTGTTTTTCGATCGAACATTAACAACTCATCCCGTGCAAAATGCGGATTTTGACACGGAAAAGCATTTGCGCAATTTTGCGCGATTGTAAAGTAATGGTCTTAAGAATATGCCCCCCGGTATTTTCTTAAGATCGCCCACCTCGTCTTTTATTAGGCGGGGTCAATATTGAGAGTTTGATCCTGGCTCAGGCTGAACGCTGGCAGTATGGATAAGGCATGCAAGTCGAACGGTCCGCCGTTATTTCTTCGGAGATTTTGGCGGATAGTGGCAAATGGGTTAGTAACACGTTGGGAACCTACCCGGAAGTGGAGAATAATTCGCCGAAAGGCGGACTAATACTCCATGGTCTCAAAGAACGAGAGTTCCTTGAGTAAAGATTTATCGCTTCCGGAAGGTCCTGCGTCCTATCAGCTTGTTGGTGAGGTAATAGCTCACCAAGGCTACGACGGGTAGGGGGTGTGAGAGCATGACCCCCAACACTGGAACTGCGACACGGTCCAGACACCTACGGGTGGCTGCAGTCGAGAATCTTCGGCAATGCACGAAAGTGTGACCGAGCGATACTGCGTGCAGGAAGAAGGCCTTCGGGTTGTAAACTGCTGTCGTATGGGAAGAACTTTGACGGTACCATACAAGAAAGGGGCGCCTAACTCTGTGCCAGCAGGCGCGGTAATACAGAGGCCCCAAGCGTTATCCGGAATTATTGGGCGTAAAGGGTCCGCAGGCGGAATAGTGCGTCTTCTGTGAAATCCTATCGGCTCAACCGAGAGGCTGCAGTGGATACGACTATTCTTGAAGCAAGGAGAGGTAAGCGGAATTCCTAGTGGAGCGGTGAAATGCGTTGATATTAGGGAGAACACCAATTGCGAAGGCAGCTTACTGGCCTTGTCTTGACGCTCAGGGACGACAGCGTGGGGAGTGAACGGGATTAGATACCCCGGTAATCCATGCCGTAAACGATGCAAACTAGGCATTGGGAGTATCGACTCTCTCAGTGTCGAAGCTAACGCGTTAAGTTTGCCGCCTGGGTAGTACGGCCGCAAGGCTAAAACTCAAAG
>CAZPRL010000102.1:0-2324 GCA_964589385.1 uncultured Candidatus Saccharibacteria bacterium
CTCATCAATGCGCGATTTCCACGTGCTCCAATCGGCATTGATTTTTTCTAATGATTTTTTTGCTTCATGCCATGCGTGGCGGTACCAAAGAAGCTGTTTGGATTGGAACGTTGCAACATATTCATCTCGAAGGTCGTATCGCGTCACTTGCCGTTCAAGAAACGTAATGCGGGGGGTAAGTTCCGTGAGTACCGTGCGGACCTCTTCTGCATAGCGCTTCGTTTTTTCCAGTTTTTGAATTGCTTGGTGTATTTTGATTTGGAGCGACTTGATTCCGGTAGCTTCGTTGAATAATTCTTTGCGAGCTTGAGGGGTTGCTTGCAAGTACCGATCTGCCATTCCCTGGGAAATCACCGCATAGCCTTTTGTACCGATTCCCGCCTCCGCAAGCATTTGGGATAAGTCGACAAGGCGAATCGGCTCGTTGTTCAGCAGATATTCGCTTTCCCCTTCTTTTGTAAGAGAACGGCTGATTGATATCTCCGAAGATAGAACCGGGAAGCGGGCCGCCTCATTATCAAATGTGAGAGCGACATGCGCGCGAATCGCGCGCGTATGTTTGCCTGAGTGAATAATGTCTGTACGTTCTTTTCCTCGGAGCGCTTTGTTCGACTGCTCTCCGAGCACCCATGCGATTGCTTCTGCGATATTTGATTTTCCGCTTCCGTTTGGCCCGATAATGCCGGTAACACCTGCCTCAAAGCTTAAATGGATTCGTTTTGCGAACGATTTGAATCCGGAAATTTCGATAGAAGTAAGCCGCATAGGTTATTCATGTGAAAGTTCTTGTTCTATGGATGCGAGAGCAACGAGCGCCGCTGCTTGCTGTGCTTCTTGCTTGCTTGTTCCTTTGCCTTCCCCCATTTTTCTGCTGTGCAGAAATACTCCCACAATGAATTCTTTCTGATGGTCCAGTCCTGATTCTTTGAGCACCTTATATACGGGAGTGATGCGGTATTTTTCCTGCGCAAGCTCTTGGAATTTGCTCTTGGTGTCGATATGAAGCCCTTTTGCAACAATGTCCGGCAGTTTGGAAACAATATAGGTATTTACGATCTGTTTTGCACTCTCGTATCCTTGATCTTGATACACAGCGCCAATTAACGCTTCAACTGCATTGGCAAGAATGTACTCGCGCGCCTTGCCGGTGTCTTTTCGCTCCCCACGGGATAGGAGGAGGTATTCTTCAATGCCGATTTCTCGAGCAATCTTTGAAAGCATCTCGCCTCGCACTACTGCAGAGCGGAGATTCGTCATCTCGCCTTCCGGGAGCGTGTAGGTATTATACAAATGATCGGTGACGATCAGCTCAAGTACCGCATCTCCTAAGAATTCCAGCCGTTCATTATGGTCGAGGGGAAATTGCGGGTTCTCGTTTAAGTATGATCGATGGGTAAGCGCGCTTAAAAGCGTATCCTTCTGAGAGAATACGATGCCAAGCGTTTTTTCAATGAGGGTAAGGTCATGGGTTGGATGGTCCATAGTTATTCTTCTTTACGAGGTTCTCCCATATTTTTATAAATTGTGCCCAGGACGCCGTTTACGAATTTACCTGAAGAGGGTCCCCCAAATGTCTTTGCCAGCTCAATAGCTTCATTGATGGCAACTTTGGGGGGAACATCGGGTGCATGAGCGAATACAAGCTCAAAAATGCCGATTCTTAAAACGTTCCTATCTACGTTGGTAATTTGGTCAAGCGGCCAATCAGGGGCGGATTTTTCAATAAGGGCGTTGATTTCCTTCATGTTCTCTCTCGTTCCATACGTAAGAGTATGCACAAAGTTGTCGTCATCAAGGCCGGGCGCAAATTCGTGGATATTATGATCAATGATGCTCTCGAGCAAAGATGGCTCCTGCGCGCGTACATCCCATTCGAAAAGGCTTTGTAAAGCTATCGATCTGCTTAAATGACGGTTTGCCATGGGGTGTACAAAAAGTGCTAATGATCAGCTTCTTCTTTTATACCCCATACAGGGGTTATGCGCCAGTTTTTCGAGCCTTTTCCTTTCGTTTCTTTTCCGATTTTTCTACCTTTTGTGTTACGTTCAGGACTTGTCTGCCTCGGTACATTCCGCACGTGAGGCATGCTCGATGCGGAAGAATGCTAGCTTTGCAGTTTGGGCACGCGGAAACGCTCATTGCAGACTTGCCATGATGGCTGCGTCGCATGCCTTTCTTCGATTTCGGGGTTCGTTTCTTTGGGACTGCCATTTGTGTAGCTTATAGCTTATAGACTATTAGCTTATAGACTATTCAGATTTTGTCAATTTCGCTATAGGCGCGTAGCTTGTGCGGTGGTGCTCCGTTATTCCATGTATTGCCAA
>CAZPRL010000103.1:0-2239 GCA_964589385.1 uncultured Candidatus Saccharibacteria bacterium
CATGATTTTTTTACGATGCACAAACGCATCAAGCCACCATATCGCGCAAAGCAGCGAAAAAATAAGCGGCGTCATATAATGATACAGGAAAAGCACTCGAGGAACGCGCATAAGCGGAACATAGGATAGAAAGTATCCGATAAGGAACACCCACACCCAGACAGACTTATCATTTCCCCTGTCTTTTCCAATACGAGCGATGCTCATGCCGATACACATGCAAAGCCCTATAAAACTCCCCCACCAAAGGGCCGGATTGCCAAGGAGATATATATATTGATTTCCCTCGCCTTGCCAATAAAACACCGAACGGATCATAAGCGGCCAAGTAAACCAGGCGCTTCCGTACGGATGCGTTGCGGAAAGATTATAATTTGCCGAAAGCATTTGCTGATGGACCTCCACAAGATCCTGCCAGAACATGCCGTTTGGAATACCCCACGCATCTCCGCTTCCGGGCTGGGAAAGAAGCGCAAAATGCAGCGACCAGCCCAGCAAATACACTGCAAGCGCAATAAGAGCGGCAAACAGAAATCTCAAAAGCCATTGCATTGCTTCTCGATACGATGTGCCATAGGCCCGATACACTGCAATCAAAAACACAAGAGCCAAAGCAAGGAGGCCGGTAAATTTTGTCCCCACCGCAATACCGCAAAGCAGCCCGGACGCACCCATGTACCGCCACGCATGAGCCGTACGCGATGACTGCGCCGCCGCAAGCGCGCAGGCAAGGGCGCCAAATGTCGCCGTAAGCAAGATGCTATCCGTGACGATGAGGCGAGATTCAAGAATAAGCGCGTTATCAAGCGCAATCGCAAACCCTCCCAATAAAGAAAAAATCCAGGAAACTCCAACTTGGCGGAGCAGCATGATAATGACAAGCGGAAGCAGCGCACCGAACAATGCGGGTACCATGCGAAGATAGGTGACAGAGACTCCGCTATACGGCTGTCCGATATGATCAAAATCAAATCCGTTCGTGCCCCCCGCAATATATGCTCCTCCCGCAATAAGAAGTTTGCCGACCGGGGGGTGGATATCAAAAAATCGTTCATGGCTGCAGCAATAGGAAGATACAAATTTTCCAAAATGCACTTCATCGAATATGACCTGGTCAATAGCTCCCAGGCTCCATATGCGAAGCATAAGACTGATGATTCCGACACATACTATTCCAAGAATGGCGTATTGTTTGCGCATACAGCTAATAATTAAACATAAGAATTCTATTATTCAGCCTATCTGCAACAAAAAGCTTATCGTTCGCGCCGTCATATGCAATACCGCGCGGCGAACGCAATCCCGACTGCGTAGTGCCCGCGCTATTTGCCGCAAAATGTATCTGTCCAATCACGCTTCCTGCGCTCTCTCCATTATCAAGGGGATTCACATGAAAGACCAAAATTCGGTTTTCAGCAGAAACAGATACAAACAATTTTTTCGTAGAGGCATCGTACGCAAGCCCGACAGGCTCATTCATGCTCCAAGCCGTAGGAGGAATAATGACATCTCGGGACGTAAACGCCGTCTCTATCGGCTGTCCAAGTTCGCGGCTCGCGTCTTCACCGTCTCCGATACTATCTCCATTAGAAAACATTAATACTCGATTATTATTCGTATCCGCGACAAACAATCTTTTTCCCGGGATATCATATGCAAGTCCGTTCGGGGATCTCATTCTTGATATGGTCGTGCCAGCGCTATTGCTTCCATATCCAGCCTGTCCGAGAACCGCTACCGAACTTTGCTTATTCGAAAATCCTGCAGCGGCATTAAAAATGAGAACGCGATGATTCCCGGTGTCAGCGACGAACAATCTTTTGACAGAACCATTTCTCGCATATACAAGTCCGCTCGGGGATTTCATTCCCCATGCATGATACGATATTCCCGCGGACGTGAAGTTTGCCTGCCCCAAAACAACTTCCGCAAGCTGTCCATTCGTAAACGCAGCAGTCCCATTAAATATAAGCACACGGTGATTTCCCGTATCCGCAACGAACAACTTTTTGCTTGTGCTATCGTATGCAAGAGCGCTCGGAAGCTTCATTCCATTCTGCGATGTGGCGGCGGCGTTGGACGTAAAATTTGACTGCCCGAGCACGGCGTCCGGCAGTCGATCGACAAGTGTATCGTCGTTGTTGAGGCTATATACAAGTACGCGATGGTTGGCACGATCCGCAACGAACAATCGATTCCCGACGGTATCTTGCGCTATTGCATACGGCGAATTAAAACC
>CAZPRL010000104.1:0-2176 GCA_964589385.1 uncultured Candidatus Saccharibacteria bacterium
TTGCGTTCCGATGATCGTTGTAATTTCTCCTGAATACACGCTCTGCCAGATGCGCTTTTTCTCGGATTGCTTGAGCCCTGCATGATACATGGTTCCCAGATGGTCGAAGCGAGCGAGCATTGCCACTTCAGGAACAAGCACAAGACTTTGCCCTTTTTGCTTTTTTATTATTGACGCAATCGCCGCGATGCGCTTTTTCGCGTCTTGTTCAATAATTGCAATGGGCTTTGGTTGCTTTATTGCCATAGCATTAGGGGATGAACAGCCGAAGCGTATAGCCGATTCCTCCCTTGGCAACACTGCTCATCCATGATGCGTATGTTATTTGCTGCGGCGTAAGGACAATATTACGAAAGGATGAAATTGGCTTTGTCGGATAATTCGGACGCTTGAGGCCTGTTTGCAGCACGACGCCCTCAAGCGATCTTTTCCCAAACGGAATACGAACGACAGCGCCGATTACAAGATCGGCATTCTCTTCTGCATAGTACGTATATGTCTCTCTTCCGCCACGCTTTAAGGGAACACATGGAGCGACAAGAATATATGCAAGGGAGCTTTTAGGAACCATAATAGGTAACCGGAAAGCGATACATGGTGACCGATTCTTCCTTTGGATGAATTCCCGCTTCGCGAATTGCCGTCGCTATCTGCTCTTCCGCCGTATCAATTCCGCGCCGATTGGGAAGCAGCGTTGCCGTTTTCCCTGTATCGGAACGAACATACAGCCCATAGCGGGAAGGGTTTAGGTGCTCCTTATTCGTAATACGCTCAATTGGGCCCAGTACCCCGATTTCATACGCAAACGACGTCGCATCGATGGGGCGCATGCGGATATTATTTCGGATAATAGCTTCTACGGTATTGGCAACTATTTCCTGGGCAAGGATAGGGTTGCGGGGGAGCACCGATCCGTGCGACCCCTTCAATCTGCGCCCCGGGTTTTCGATAATAGACACAAAGCATGCTTTTTGCAGCATCGCTTCATGCGGCAGCGTCTGCGGCAGAGGCAAATAGTCTCCCGTACGCGCGTAATGTTCAGCCGCCTGGCGCGCTAATTTTCCCATAAATCCGGTCATCATATCATTATAAGGGTACGGACTATACCAAAAATAGCAACGGTGTGTAATGATAAAAAGGACGTATGAACACCTGCATCGCAATCGTACCTCCGCGCCAAGCGCTGTCCGCCATCGAGCGCGCAATGGAGCACTACGCTCCCTATATCAGCAACGGGGCAGACACTTCCTCGTGGTATATCCCGCTCGCATTCATTCCGGAACATGCTGCTATCTCTCCTCTGAAACATCCCTATGTGCAAATACTTACTATTTTATCTCTCGGAGAAGGAGATGTTCCGGGTCAGCTTTGGGCGAGAATACAAGACACGCCTGGATTGCAGGAGCTGCGCAAGAAAGTTATTGCGCACGTACTCTCTCATCGAATTCCCGTATTGTCCGACAATTCTTTTTTGCCTCATATCTTTCTCGGAGCATTCTCCTCGATGCCGCCCTTGGGTATTATAGACACGCCTGTTCGCATTTCGTTTCCCATACGCGAAGCGGCGCTGGTACAGGTGAGCCCGTATGAAATCATCGGACAGGTCCCGCTTACTCCTTGACTGTTCGTTCCTATCATTACCGGAATACCGGAAATGGCTAGAAGACGCGATGCAGGGGTCTGCATTGCACCATATCGTAACGCTTAATGCGGAAATGGTGCTTGAGGCTCAAAAAAACAGTGCATTTCAAAATGCCGTGCTGCGAGCGGAATTGAAGATACCGGACGGGTCAAGCATGCTTTGGGCAAAGGAGTATCTCGAGCGTTTTTCTCCCCCTCATCTTGCAATAAGCCTCTTCAAGCTTTTCTTCTCCAAACAGCAGACGCTTACCGGCGTAGATACGGTATTTATTATTTGCAGCACTCTAGAAAAAATAAACGGGGCAATATATTTACTTGGCGGGGAAGAACAAGATGCAATAAAAACTGCGAAAATACTCCGTAAAAAATATCCCGGCCTTGTAATTACGGTACTTTCAGATACCGAACCGATAGCTATGGCAGGTAGTGCGCTGCTGGTTGCCTATGGTTCGCCGAAACAAACACTCTGGATCGAACAGCACCGCGACGCCCTAGAGAAAGCCGGCATACGTATTGCAGTGGGCGTGGGAGGGGC
>CAZPRL010000105.1:0-2155 GCA_964589385.1 uncultured Candidatus Saccharibacteria bacterium
CGGCAAAGTCCACGTTCACAATACCGTGATGGGTAATCAAATCGGAAATGCCCTGGACTCCTTGGCGAAGCACATCATCCACCACGCTGAATGCGTCAACCAAGCTTGTTTTTTTATCGATAATTTGCAAGAGACGATCGTTCGGAATAATAACGGATGCGTCTGCGCGGCTCTGCAGCTCTGCAAGGGCCTCTTCCGCGAGCGTCATGCGCTGCTGCCCTTCAAAAGAAAATGGTTTCGTAACAACCGCAATCGTCAATGCGCCTACCTCTTGCGCAATTTCCGAAACAACGGGAAGTGCTCCTGACGCTGTTCCGCCTCCGAACCCTCCAGTCGTAAATACCATATCGGAACCTTTCAGAAGTTCGTAAATTTCCTCTCTAGATTCTTCCGCTGCTTGCTGGCCAAGCGCAGGATTCATTCCCGCCCCAAGACCGCGCGTTACCGTTTGCCCGATATGCAATTTTGTCGGAGCGTTCGAATAGTGAAGCGCTTGCGCATCAGTATTTACCGCGATAAATTCCACGCCCTTGATATTTGCTTCAACCATTCTGTTGAGCGCGGCGTTTCCGCCCCCGCCAATACCAACAACTTTAATGTTTGCTACGTTTTCAATAGTCGGTCGCTTCAGTGGCATATGCTATGTATGGTACGAACAAAACAAAGAATGTCAACACGATTTCGTGTTCAAGTCGAACACACTTTGTGTTCTATGCTACGGAAGGAACGTTTTTGCCCAATTGCGTATGCTCGTAATCGTAGTTCCGATGTTCGGCAAACGCACTGATCGGTAAGAAGAAGAGCGATCCTGCTCGGCAATTGCGAAATACACAAGCCCGATCGCAACGGCATATTCGCTTTGATCCATGCTGTCAGACAAGCCGGAAAGCATTTGCGGACGGCCGATTCGAACCGGAAGCCGAAGTTTCTTTTTCGCAAGTTCAACCAGCCCTTCCATATGAGCCCCGCCTCCGGTGAGAATAACGCCGGCAGGAAGGATCCCCGATCTGCCGATTGTCTTCAGTTCCCGATCAACAAACGAGAAGAGCTCTTCCAGACGAGCAGAAATAATGCTTGCTACCTCCTTGCGCGATATGGATTCTTGTTCTCCATCTTCTCCTTCTACCGTAAGGGATTCATTTTGCGGCACCTCGGCTGCCAGCGCAGTTCCATGCGAAATTTTGATTGCTTCTGCTATATCGAGCGATGTGCGCAGTCCGATTGCAATGTCATTGGTAATATGAGATGCGCCTACCGGCAGAACGCTTGTGTGCAGCAAAATATTTTCTTCATATACAACCATGCTTGTCGTGCCTGCGCCTAAATCTACCAGTACAACCCCCAGCTCCTTTTGCCGCTTATCAAGAACAGCAAGAGCGGCGGCCAAAGGCGCGAACACGAAATCTTCAATATGCACACCAGATTGGTTCACTACTTTCGTAATATTCTTAATGGATGGGGTGGACCCCTCGATAATATGCGCTTCCACTTCAAGCCGAACTCCCGTCATGCCGATTGGATCCCCAATATGCTCCTGCCCATCTACAATATAATTTTGCGGCAGAACATGAATAATCTCCCTATTGGGAGGAAGCGAGATTGCCTGTGCCGCATTAATAACACGATCGACGTCATCTGAAGTTATCTCTCCATCTGCGCGGCTCACCGCAATAATCCCGCGTAGATTTTGCGACAGCAGATGAGAACCGTTAATACTCACATATGCTTTCTCGACAATCACGCCGGACACCCTCTCCGCCATGTCCCGAGCTTCGGTAAGTGCAGCAACCGCTTCCTCTACATCTGTGACAATTCCCTTTTGCATTCCCCGCATCGGAACAGATCCGATACCGAGAATTTTTACATCATCAGAAGAAGCATCTTTCTGCGCAACAACCACGCGAACAGTGCTTGATCCAATATCGATACCTGTAAACGTGTTCGAACGGTTCATAAGAAGTTCATTTTATTGTACCCGACACGCCGGCAATTACAACAAAGCGGCAATCGCCGGAATGAAGACAAGAAGCCCGATTGCAACAGCTGCAATGCTGGCAAGCAGCACTGCGCCCGCAGCGATGTCTTTTGAACTTTTAATTGCCTGGCTATATTCAGGATGCACGACATCGGAAAGCAACTCCACCGAAGAATTAAT
>CAZPRL010000106.1:0-2147 GCA_964589385.1 uncultured Candidatus Saccharibacteria bacterium
GCTCTTCAATATCAGTATCATCAAGCTTTTTACTTCCCAAAAGAGATGCTACAAATACGAACGGTTTTATCAGGAGCCATTGGACGGCTTTGCTCCAGATACTCTCCTGCATGGAACGGGCGGATAAGATGATATCTTCGTCTGTATTATGGAATATGAATCGAATGCGATGAAACGACGGGGAAAGAAGTGTTTGTATGTGCTGTTTGTTGAAGAAATACATATGGCTCGGCAGCTGCAGGCTGTATGTATGCGGCCCGAACAGGCGATATTCCATTCCTTCGATGTATGGATCGCTGAATATCAATTGCCCACCCGGCTTCAGCCAGGAAGATATCCTTTCGAGCACGATATCCGGATGATGCAGATTCGCAAGTACCATGGTCATGATGACAGCATCAAAGCTATTGGGAGGGAAGGCTGCTTTTAAGACGGGCGTATGATGAATGCGAAGTCCGTATGTGTCTCGCGCATGCTCTGCCGCACTCCGGCTGATTTCAATTCCTTCCGTGTTCCAGCCGCTTTTTTGCATCATTGCAAGCTGGGTTCCTAAGCCGCAGCCTATTTCAAGAAGCCGCCCTTTGGGAACATATGTTGGAATTGTTTGATAGCGAAAGAATATCGCATATGCCGGATAGAGAAGCGCCTTGGCGATGATATTTTTTCTTCCAAGATTTTGGTAGCCATAATATTGCATAAGGATGTGCTTTCGCATGCTCTCGCGAATTTTAGGATGCGGATACTTCCTGACAAGGTGCCATGATTTCGGAGTAAAGCTGCGCATATATTGCTCTTTTGGACGGGGATTTTGGAACGCGAGGCGGCATGTTTGGCATTGAACAAGGGTGAATGTGCCGGGAGATTTTGTAAGATAATCCGGAACGGACCAGAGGGGAATAGTCGGCGTTTTCCGTCTGCAAACAACGCAATGCGCTTCTTCGAATTGCTCGCTGCTGCCTACCATCCTGACTGAATAACACCGCAGACTCTTTCAACGTCTGTTTCGTCCATATGCGTATGAAGCGGCAATAGGAGATATTTTTCTTCCATTGCATCCATATGGGGAAGATTGGTTCTTCGCGATCCGAAGATTGCATACCGATCGTTTCGATAATGCACCTGGCCTGACTCAATATTATTTTTTAAAAGCTTTGCTTGCAAATCCGATCGGCGCTGAGCAGCCACCGTGCATGTCCATGCGGCATGCGTGCGGTCCTTATAGCCTGTTCCAAGCATTGTAACTCCGGAGATGTTCGCAAGCCGTTTTTCATACAGCGCAAAGAGGCGCTTTCGCAAAGAGGATGTTTCGCGAAATTCGCCCAAGCCGGCAATTCCCATAGATGCATTGATGTCCGTCATTTGGTATTTGTACCCCAGTTCCGTGATATCGTTTTTCCATACGCCCTTATGGCTTGCTTCTCGATCAATACCAAACCAGCGCAATCGCTTCGCCTTCTGTTCCAATCCTGTATTTTTCAGTGCGAGCATTCCGCCATCCCCTGTCGTGATGTGTTTTGTGGCTTGGAAAGAAAACGCAGTAAAGTCGGAAATCGACCCGATAGGTTTGCCTTGATATACCCCTCCAAGCGCTTGGGCGGCGTCTTCTATAATGGGTACATTCCATTTGCTTGCAATGCGCTGCAGTTCGTCCATATCGCATGGCAGGCCTCCATAATGGACGCATACAATCGCTTTGGTATGTTTGTTCATTAATTTTTCAACATGGGAAGGGTCGATATTGAGCGTGTGTTCTTGTATGTCTGCAAATTGTATCTTTGCGCCTATGTATAGCAGAGGGATGTTCGTAGCGGTACAGGTAAAAATGGGAGAGACTACTTCGTCTCCTTTTTGTATTCCTGCGAGAATGTAGGCTAGATGGAGCGCATCTGTTCCGGCGCCTACCGCAATTGCAGGATTGCCGGATGCAAATCGTTTGCTGAATTTTTTCTCAAACAGATCCACCTTGGGGCCTTGCCCTATCCATCGGGTGGAAAGAGTGTCTTGAATATTTGCGGCCGCAGCACGGGGGATATGCGGGTAAAAGAGTACGATTCTTTTGGAATTATTTTTTTGCATGTGGCGCAAGTTCATAAAATAGGCTTGCGTATTCTTTTGTAAAATTCGTGATTTCAAATTTTTGTTCTGCA
>CAZPRL010000107.1:0-2097 GCA_964589385.1 uncultured Candidatus Saccharibacteria bacterium
ATGACAACAGTTATTAATACTCCTCAAGGATCAGGTTCCAATGATAATAGTGGTATGGGAATGATTGTAGGTGTAATTGTGTTAGTTTTGGTTTTATTTCTTTTCTTTTTCTATGGAATGCCATATTTCAGAGGAAATACACAACAAAATAGCGCTCCAGCTCCTGCAGTGCAAATTCCCGATGAAATCGATGTGAATATTAACAAAGCTCCGTAAGGATTGTGCTTACAATGAATTGCTAAGGTCGTATTCCTTGGCAATTTTTTGTGCCCGTTTCCTTGCTATACTATTTGCTATGCCATGGTATCTCTATATTGCCCGTGCGCGGACGGGGCTATATTACGTTGGGATTACGACTGATCCGAAGCGGCGCATTCTCGACCACAACAACGGCAGAGGCTCTCGCATGGCGCTCGGCCAGGGACCGTTTACGCTTATGTATATATCGGAGGCGTTACCGGACCAGTCGACTGCGCGAAAACTCGAAATGAAAATGAAGAAGTGGACGAGGGCGAGAAAAGAAAAGTTGATACAGGGAGGGCAAGGTATTATAAAGGGAGGGGATAGTATTGATTGAACTCTTGCAACTACAAAGGAGTTGATAATGGCAACCAAAGCTACGGGGTCTCTTACGTATAACGAGCGGCAGCTTCTTTTGCAATGCATGGAGATTTTGAAGAGGGAAAATGCCGAACTTCGGGCGATTATTAAAGAAGACCAGGAGCTCAAATGTACAGTTGTTCAGAAGCTATGGGAAAAATATTGGAAGCGCTGTCAGGACTCTTTATGGGGCAGACTTCGGATGTTTATGATCTATGCAACTGGCGAACGCGTTGCTCAACGAGATTTTTATTGCGATATGGACGATAGGCTGTAGTAGGTCTGTCGAGGTTGCATTCGTTCAAATACGGAAGGAACTTGTATGAAAGCGAAAGAAATGAATGTGCTTGCTTTGGTGAAAGAAACCGAAAGATACTTGTTCTTCTATGATGACGAGAGTTCTGATACCTGCCTTCAAACGCTTGGAAAGTTTGCATCCGATCCGGAGCTTAGCTTCAACTGGTACGATGCTGCACTTTTAAGCCAAAAAGTCAGAAGACTTCAAAGAGAAGCTGTTAAAAAGAAGTAGCTACGCAGACCGCCGATTGATCTTAATCGACGGTTTTCTTTTTGACAATATTTTCTTATTGCTCTATAATACGTAAGCGAATTTGTCGCAGGAGTACCTTGGGAACCGAATAGAAGGAGAGCGCTTGTATGGATGACTTTCTGTGCTGTTATTGTGCCGGGGGCAGGCTCACGCCTCCCGAGAGAAGCCGCTTGGTTGTTCTCTTGGATGAAATGATCCGGAACAGAGAGAAGAGACTTCCCATTACTATGTCTACGTTATCGGGAGAAATTTGGACGGAGCTGAAGACCGGCTTATATGGCGACTTTGAGGGTATGGAGTTTTATGGGCACCTGAAGAATAGCACAGGCTGGTTTACGATCGTCATGCTCTTCAATCGCGAACGATATCTTGGATGTTCGGAAATCGATGGCAGCCACTTCCGACTGGACCGTGTACGCAAAAAAGTGCTTGTTCTCCAGTAGCTTTTCGTTGTGTTCATCGAATCGCCGCCGAACTTTTTACAGTTCGGCGTTTTTATTTGCACCTTCTGCTGTTGACAAATACAATGGAATAGTATACCATTAGCTCATTGGGGTTCAGGTTTGTGTGGAGTTTTGAATGTACCTTTCAGTAGAATGGGAGGATTATGATGAGGGAGTTGCATTACAACATAGGGATTGCGATTGGCGTGTTGCGCGGAGAATGCGACATGGAGCAGGAGGATCTGTGGAAGCGCATTCGGAGACGCGGATTTTCCAAGCTGCGTTTAAGCCAAGTTGTGGCGATGGAGCAGGGGTATTGCCTTCCTCCAATGAAGATGTATGCGACGATCTGCGACATTCTTCGCGAATGCAATAAGAAGTTTACGCATGAGATAATTCAACGCGAAGCTTTGCAGATTGAGTATTTGACACAAGTAGCCCCCAAAGGATCCCGAACGACATGAACGCTCCTGAGCAACCATCTACGTAGCGCCGAACTTGTAA
>CAZPRL010000108.1:0-2043 GCA_964589385.1 uncultured Candidatus Saccharibacteria bacterium
CAAGCGAGCCGGGCTTTTCTTCCGCATCGGAAATGCTGCCTGTTCTTGAAATATAAATGGGAGTATCTCGAAACGCTTCTTTTGAATAGCGAATAGATGCATAGGGATCGCCCGAACCTGTAACCCGCATCGTGACAAAAATACGGTCGCCTTTTGCAATGCCGATATCTTCCGGAAACAGTATCGAATGCCAATCTTTATCGGATAGCTCGGCCACCAAAACACGCTCGGTAAATATTGGCGTTCCCGCAAGCTGCTTGGAAATTGTGATAACCATTGTTCCGGCATCTGCGGCCCCCGCTCGCGTGGCAGGCAAAATGTCGATTCCGGCGATATCGTTATTACGAACTTCGATTTCTTGAATGACTATTGTTTGATCATTCAAATCGCCCACAGTATTAGGGTAGCTCGGCTTTGCATATACCCATGCGTAATCTTTGCCATGCACTTGCACAACGTATATCGGCTCTTCTTTTTTGAAGTATTCGTCGATAAAGTCATTGGCGTAATGCGAGGGCTCTCGGCCGAACATATTCTTGTACAGCACGATAAACTCAACCTGGTTTTGCCGATGCGCATTGATATGTGCGACCGTAGCGGAAGTAAATGCACCCAGCTCTTCCGGATACCACGATGCCACGAAACTGTCGGGGTGGTGTTCGTTCAGCCATGCCGCAACTTTATCCAGCCCCTCGCCCCACCCGAGCTCTTGGCTGATATTGTCGGGAAATATGGGATTACTATATGCAATCTCATAGGGATGATACGAAATGACGACGCTAAGAAGGTAAATAGTAGAAAGTAGACTGATAGAGAGTACGAGACGACGGCGATTTTTTAGATTTGCCGCTAGACTGCAGAACCAGATTATTCCGTACGCTGCGAGGATATCCAGCGCAAAATACACGGGCATAATATACCGGTCTCCTTTTTTCGCTCCGAGCGTCATCATAATCAAAAAGCCGAATAAGTAGACTGCAATCAAGAGAATCTCAATCGGCATTTTTTTCTTGGTGGCGAGAATACCCAGCGCAATCAATCCGGCAATTCCGCCAATTAAAGAAACCGGATTCGATCGGGACAATATCGCGGCCGGATAATGAAGCGGTTTGAGCGAATAATCCTCTTCCATGTTATGGGGCACTGTTGCCGCAACGCTCACGTCTTTTTGAATTTGAATGAAATTCCCTCCCGGATTGGGAACCCATAGCAGAGCGGGCCAGAGCGCAAGAATTATTACCAAAACAGCAAGCCCCCAAAGCGCAAGACTTCTTGCTTGGACTTTTAAAAATTCACCCGTAAACATCGTGCGAAAATGAAACCCTATGAGCGCAGTGATAAAAAACGGAAAAATAAATACTGCGGGTATTTTTGTAAGAAGAGCCAAGGCAGATGCAATAGCGCTTGCAAAAAGCCACTTGCGATCAGAAGTGCGCGCATACAATATAGTAGAAATTACTGCCAGCGCCAAGAAGCTTCCCAAGAGCGCATCTACATGAATGACGCGCGAATATCCGATAATAAGAGGGTCGAGTGCGATAAAAAACGCCGCAAGCACCGAAAGCAATCGGCTATTTGTTGCAAGAAACTTGTTCTTACTTCCGGAAAACAGCGCAAGAAGAAGAACATACATGCACGGAACCGCAAGAGCATTAAGCAGAGCTATCGGAAATTGCGCCGCTTTTACGTAATAAATAATAGTGCTGGTTGCAAAGGGAGTACTGGCGAAGAAGAGCTTTACCGTAATCGCGATACCGGAAGCCCAAAGGGTTGTCACCCCGGGATGCGTTGTCTGCAGCATGTCGTTGAACCGAATATCCTTTGCCGCGCGAACAAATTCGTACGATCGCACAATCCATGTTTTCTCATCCGCAGTCAAAAATGTTCCCAGGTCAGAAAGGCGAGGAATAAGCGCAACCGCAAAAATAACGGCAATAATGGCAACATCTAAGCGACGCATGCCTGGAATTGTACTATTGTTTATTCGCTCGGGGAAATGCGAAAATGGGCAACCTCCGGACAGAATTCACCCTCTGCCTCGCC
>CAZPRL010000109.1:0-1907 GCA_964589385.1 uncultured Candidatus Saccharibacteria bacterium
TCGGGTTTTCCCATCCGGTACTGTTTACAGCTCCTGAAGGAATTACCTTTGCTGTTGAGAAGGAAATTATTACCATTACCGGATTTGATGCCTATACCGTCGGGCAGACTGCCGCGAATATCCGCAAAGTTCGGCCTCCTGAACCATATAAGGGGAAGGGCATTCGATATGTTGGCGAGCATGTCCGTCGCAAGGTTGGAAAAGTAGTGGGAACAGCAGCATAATTGTTACTCTATGAAATCAATCACACGACAAAAAAGACACCGAAAAATTCGCTCTCGCCTAAGCGGCAGCGCTACGCGTCCGCGCGCATGCATATTTCGAAGTGCAAAGGGCATGGAGGTGCAGATTATTGACGACACGAAGGGCGTAACGCTTGTTGCTTCTCGAATGTTTGCGGATGCGTCTACGAATAAGATGCAGATTGCGGAGCAAATCGGAAAAGATATTGCACAAAAAGCAAAGGAAAAAGGAATTACGAATATTGTATTCGACCGCGGAGGATATATTTATCATGGCCGGGTAAAAGCGCTTGCAGACGCGATGCGAAGCGGCGGGCTGACATTTTAATTACGGAAGATACACGCTATGGCATACGGAACATCACCAATGGAAGATCAATTCGCACACGAGGTACTCGAGATTTCTCGCGTTGTCCGCGTGGTGAAAGGCGGACGCCGATTCCGTTTTCGGGCGAGCGTTGTGGTGGGAGATAAGGCCGGCAGAATCGGATTTGGAATCAGCAAGAGCCGGGACGTTCAGCAGGCGATTGCAAAAGCGCAAGCGCAGGCGATGAAGCGCGTGGTCACTATTCCTCTTACGGAAGGAACGATTTCCCATGAAGTGGGCGCAAAATACAAAGGCGCAAAGATACTCTTGAAGCCCGCTCGTCCAGGTACGGGAGTTATTGCAGGAGGAATTATCCGGACTGTTGCCGACCTCGCGGGAATCAAGGATTTAGTATCTAAGCGATTCGGTTCTGCAAACAGAATCAGCAATGCTCGTGCGACTATTATCGCACTTGAGCAGCTTGTATAGCACACTTCTATGGAATCACTTTCATTACCATCAATAGTACGGAGAAAAAAGCGCATTGGGCGAGGACATGGTAAGGGCGGCGGAAAGTCCGGCCGCGGACAAAAAGGACAAAAGTCCCGTGCCGGATACAGCTCGAAGGCTGGATTTGAAGGAGGGCAGACTCCTTTGTATATGCGTTTTCCGAAAAACCGCGGAAGCAAACAGATCAACCCTTCTCAAACGGTTAAACCTATTGCCATCACGCTCCAGATACTTCGCACCTTTGAAGCAGGCAGTATCGTAGGGCCCGGCCAGCTGAATAAGCGAGGATATTTGAAGAATAAGCACTCTCGTATCAAGCTGATCGGTACAGGCGCTCTGGAGGGCAAATACACGGTTCGAGTGCACGCGGCAACTTCCGGCGCAAAGAAAGCGGTAGAAAACGCAGGCGGAGCCGTTGAAATCATTGCATAGTATCCTGTACGATAGGAAGCATGATTGGCTTTAAAAAATTCATGGCGATCCTCCGAGTGCCGGAGCTTCGCAAAAAGCTGCTTGTGGTTCTCTGGCTTATTTTTGTTTTTCGCATCGCGGCTATCATTCCGGTTCCGGGAGTCGCGCGGGAGAGTCTTGCGGAAATTTTTGCGGGCAATCAGCTATTCGGACTTTTGGATATATTTTCCGGCGGAGGCCTTTCGAGACTTTCGCTTGTTATGCTTGGCCTTGGTCCGTATATTACGGCATCGATTGTCATTCAGCTTTCCACGATGATTTTCCCTCGCTTGGAAGAGATGCAAAAAGAAGAGGGAGAAGCGGGGCGGAGAAAGCTTGCGCAGTGGACACGATTGTTGGAGGTTCCGTTTGCGGCAAGCCAAGGATTTGGATTTTTA
>CAZPRL010000110.1:0-1776 GCA_964589385.1 uncultured Candidatus Saccharibacteria bacterium
CTATGCAAGGCCCTTCGCCATATGGGGCATGATTCAGCAGAGCTGCATTCCAACTTGAGCCTTTCGCAGCGCCGCAGGTCTTTGGAAGGATTTAAGTCAGGAACTTTTCGCGTGCTTGTCGCAACGGACATTGCATCGCGCGGAATTGACGTACAAAATATCGAGCTTGTTGTAAATTATGATCTACCGGAGAGTCCGGACGATTATGTACATCGAGTAGGCCGGACAGGAAGAGCGGGAAAAGTGGGGCATGCAATTTCGTTTATGATGCCGGACCAAAAAGGAAAGATACGCATGATCGAACGGCTTGTTCGCCAGCAATTGCGCGTAACTCCTTTGCCGAAAGATCTTCCTGCGTACCGTGAGATGCCGTATGAAGCAGAACATCGGCCGAGCGGCCGGGGAGCCTATCATGGAAGAGATAGAGGCAGAGGAAGGGGCAGAGAAAACTTCCCTTCAAGAAGCCGCAGCACGAAGCGTCCTACAAGGTCCCACCGTTCAACGCGCGTTTACCTCTAAAACAGAAATAGTATGCAGACTGAAATTCGCAATGTTGCGATTATTGCCCATGTTGATCATGGAAAGACGACGCTTGTAGATGCGCTGCTTCGCCAATCCGAATCCTTTCGCGCAAAGGGGGAAGACGGAAATTTGATTATGGACTCCAACGAATTGGAGCGCGAGCGAGGCATTACCATTTTTTCCAAAAACGCTTCTGTTCAATACAAGGGATGCAAGATAAATATTATTGATACTCCCGGCCATGCGGACTTTGGAGGAGAGGTGGAACGCATTATGACAATGGCAAACGGCGCGCTGCTGCTTGTAGATGCAAAAGACGGTCCCATGCCGCAGACGAAGTTCGTATTGAAAAAAGCGCTCGAAAAAGGGCACAAGGTAATTGTTATTATCAACAAGATAGACGTGCCGGATGCTCGCGTGGAGTGGGTGCTCGATCAAACATTCGGGCTTTTTGTCGATCTTGGAGCAACAGATGAGCAGGCGGATTTTCCCGTATTGTACGCATCTGCTATCCAGGGCAAGGCGGGTCTTGAGTCCAATCTTTCTCAAATGAAGGGAATTACTCCGGTTTTTGATGCGATTATCGAGCATATTCCCGCACCAAAAGCGCTCGAAGGGCCGATGCAAATGCTCGTCGTGAACGTTGTATACGATGCATACAAGGGCCAGATTGCAGTCGGGCCGCTTGTTCGAGGTGAAATTTCAAAAGGCCAGTCAGTTGTGCGCATAGAAGCCGACGGCACGGCAATCCCGGCAAAAGTTTCTACCGTGATGACCTTTGACGGGCTTGGCCGAGTAGAAACGGATCGAGTTTCTGCCGGAGACATTGTTGCTATTGCGGGAATCGAACCGATAAAAATCGGCGAAACGCTTGCGGATGCTGCTAATCCTGACCAGCTTCCTATTATCGTTATTGACGAACCTACGGTGAAGATGAGCTTTGCGGTTAATACATCTGTGCTTGCCGGAACGGAAGGAGAATTTTCAACATCTCGGCATTTGAAAGCCCGCCTCGCGCGCGAAGTGCTTGCGGATGTTGCGCTGAAAGTGGAATTTTCAGAGTCCTCGGATTCTTCGTTTACGGTGTTCGGGCGAGGCGAACTGCATTTGGCTATTTTAGTTGAGAAGATGCTGCGCGAAGGCTATGAATTTCAAGTAGGCAAGCCCCAGGTTATTTTCAAAGAAACTCCGGAAGGCAGGCAAGAGCCGTTTGAAGACGTATATTTGGAATGTCCGGAGAATTCCACCGGTACG
>CAZPRL010000111.1:0-1688 GCA_964589385.1 uncultured Candidatus Saccharibacteria bacterium
CTGCACCCAAAATGGCCATAAGTCCATAGCTGCATTTTGGACGCCCGGAAGCCCTCGCAAGTAGCTGATTGCCTCATCCTGTTTTCGCCCGGCGAGCTTGTCTTTGAGCGTTTCAAGCGAAAATGTCGGAATGGTAGTATGGGTCACGCGAGCGGTGAGCGCTACCTGGCCCGCATCCCAATCGGCTTTCTCCACAGCTTTTGTATACGAAATGGGGCCGGGGAAGAGCATGTAGTCTTCGGTAAGCTGCGATGTAAGAGCTTGCTGAAGCGCAGCGTTCATCGCATCTTCCCGAAACGCCATAACGTGAACAGTTCCCTTTGCAGTATATGGGATTGCATCTATTCGTTCGCCGACAGCTCCGGTAGGAGTGAACGATGAAAGCGCGACGTGCCAGCTTTCATCAAGGAGGAGCCAACCTTTTTGCAGCTGGCCTTGCGCAGACTGCTCTACCTGAAGCCGAGCTTGGGAAGACGCAGCAGCTTTTGCCTGTTCGATATCGGCTTCTTTAATAACGGCGACAGTCTCTCCGCTTCCTCCCGTAAAGGTGCCTACGCTTTGTCCATATACGAGCGATTGTGCGGAAGAATCAAGTGCGGCAAAATCAAGACGCTGCGCGGCGATATTTCCCTGTTCCCCCGCCTCTGCAGCTTCTACGTCGACAGTAATACTGGAAACCCCCGATGGGCTGGCTTCAGGAATGGTTGCGGAACCAACCATGTAAAAGAGGACGCCTTCTTTTGTAACAAGCCGGCTTCGCTCTTTGATTTTCTGCTCGTCGAATGTCTTGTTGATCAATTGCACTTTGCCCGTGGCTTTTGCGCCGACAACTTCCGTGCTCGTTACCGGCGAGGATCCCTGCACGTCTACTTGCTGGGTAAAGATGCTCCCCGGAATCGCATTAGGCACTGCGGCGGTATTTGAGGCAATGGTCAGTTTTTGATCTACCAAGAGCGGAGCGGTTTGGATGGTAAGCGCGATGGAAGCGGTCGGCAGAAAAATAAATGCGGCGATTCCTCCCATCAACACAAACACGCCAAGTAAGGAAAGAATAATAGTCCTCTCTTTGCCCCCCAAACTCATGGAGATCCGTTTCTTTTTGCTCTGCTTCTTCGTATTTGTAGGAACGCTTGCAAACAGCGGACGATGCTCGGTCTTTTCTGCAACTGTTTGCTTTGGAACGTGCACGTTTGCAATGGAAACTTTCGATCCGGTAAATCGGCGCTTGGATGTTTTCTCGGCATGTTCTTGCAAATGCCTTTCCGCTTCCGGCGGAAGTTTTTCCGGATCTTTGTGTGGCGGAATCTTCCGGATATTCCCTGTTGGCTTGATATCTCTCATCACTTGTTATTGTATCTCATAGGTGTATAAAGAGCCAAGCGGTTGTTCACTTCACGAAGAATATTGGATATCCATAATAAGGAGTCTTGCAATGTATGCTATCAATTGTCCGAATTGCGGATCGAATCTGCAATGGACGGGAAGTCAATGTTTGGAATGCGGACATGCCGCTATAGATGAGGAAGGTTTTGATCTCGAGGTAAGCGACGGCGTGACGATAGAGCCTGATGAGCCGGAGCAATCTCTTTCTGATACAGAGAAGTAACCATCGCCGGTTTTTTCCAACTTGCCCGGCGAGCCCTCCGATGCGTATTCGGAGGGTTTTTATTTCAACACCGCTTTAATCC
>CAZPRL010000112.1:0-1653 GCA_964589385.1 uncultured Candidatus Saccharibacteria bacterium
CATTGGCTACGGAGCAACTCGTAATAACAAAATCTATTGGGTCGTAGAAAAAATAAACACAAACTAAGGTTGATAAATATAAAAAACTGCCAACCTGGCGTAACACCAAGCTGGCAGCGTACTTCATGGGTAAATTGCGGCAGATGCAGCAATCAGACCCGCTAGCAAAAGGACGAATCCCAGCACTCGCACATCCCATTTCTCATCATCGGTATTCTGCTGGCTCTCGCTCATACTTATCCTCCTGAAAAGAACAACTACTCCCGGACCAACTCCCCATCTGACACCATAAGCATGAAGAGGATATGGCACACGTGTCAAGTTGACCTGCCAGATAATCTTCCATACCGTATATGGGTACACCTATGTTGTGGTTGAATATTCTATTTATCGTAATATCCGCATTGCTTACCGGCAGTATCCTGCTCCAAAGCAGCTCTGCAGGGCTCGGCTCGGCTTTTGGGGGCGGATCAGAGGGATTCTACGTCCGCCGAGGAAGTGAAAAACGGCTCTTCCAAGCCACTGTCATACTCTCCGTGTTGTTTTTCCTCTCCGCGCTCGCACACCTTTTTATTCCCTAACATGGACGAGACTGTTTCAAGTATTCGATACGCGCCTATTGTAGCGGCACTTTTACTCCTCATCGTCGCAGGCACGCTCCTTCTCCACAAGCAAGACCGCCAAGCGCGGGACACGATTCGCAAACACCACTTGGCTGACATTGAAACAGCGCTCTACCGTGCGCGAAATGCAAACGGAACGTTTCCGCCGTATGATCAATTCACCTGGTGCGGAGTTATCAGCGATCCGCAAAACAATGCGGTGCAAAGCCAAATCGAAGAACAATTGCGCATTGCCGTTGAAAAATACGAAAATTCGGAGAAGCCGTTTCCGGAAGATCCGATAGAACGGGAAAGAAACTATTATTACTGGAAAAAAAGCCCCTCGATGTTCGAGCTGTACTCCATCCTGGAAGACGCTCCAACAGGAGAACGCAGTACATTTGACTGCCCGGAGGGAATTCACAGCACATATGATTATGGCATTGCGTCAATCTTGCGCGAAGATGGCGCCGGGGGAACAATAGAGAGTTCTCCCCTATGATAACTCTCCAAGAGACAAAGCTGTTTATGTGGAAAATACGCACGAATATGTCTTCGCGAGAAAAAGGTATTTTGGGCGCCCTCGTAGGCCTCCTTGTTATTTCTCTTTCTTTAAGCATTACCGGATATGTAAACCGCAATAGCTCGCTTGTAGCGCAAGATGGCGGAACATACACCGAAGCCGTTGTCGGACAACCAAGGTATATCAACCCCATCCTCGCAAGCACAAACGACGCGGACCTGGATCTCACCCGCGTTATTTACTCTTCGCTTTTCGAAATCGGATCGGACCTTTCTTTGCAAAACGACCTCGCAGCCTCTGTGGAAACTTCACAGGACGGCAAAACATATACCATTGGCATGCGAGAGGATGCACTATGGCATGATGGCGAAAAAGTCACCGCAGAAGACGTGCTCTTCACAGTCACAAGCATCCAGACAAAAGACTATAACTCCCCGCTCGCGTCTGCATTTCAAGGAGTACAAGTAAAGAAAGTTGATGACTATACCGTAGAATTCACGCTGCAAAAAACCGCATATGCGCCATTTT